>CAZNBX010000300.1:0-2239 GCA_964571305.1 uncultured Novosphingobium sp. | reverse complement strand
CCCCGCCGGCGGCGCTCGAGCTGCTGGTCAGGCGGTGGCAGGCAGCGGCCCATCCAGTGGGAACTCCGCTTGCCGTGGGAGAGCCGGGAGAAACGCCGCTGAAAGGCGAATTCGCCGGTCTGACCGCCGATGGGGCCTTGCAACTGCGGCTTGCAGACGGCACGACGCGGGTGATCCACGCTGGCGAAGTTCGTCTGGCCGATGGAAATTAGGGACTGAGGCATGCTGCTCGCGATCGACAACGGCAATACCAACGTAAAGTTCGCGCTGGTCAACGATGCGGGCGATATCGTCCAGCGTTGGCGGCTTGCCACCGATATCAAGCGCACGGCTGACGAATACGCGGTCTGGCTCAACCAATTGTTGGAGATGGAAGGCTACAGCCGCTCGGATGTCGACGCCGTGGTCATCGCCTCGGTCGTTCCACGCGCCTTGCACAATCTTCAGGAACTGGCCGCCAAGTACTTTGGGGTCGAGGCCTTGGTGGGTGGAAGGGCTCCGGTCGAATGGGGCATTGCGTTGAAGGTGGACGAGCCGCGCGCACTGGGCGCAGACCGGGCGGTAAACGCCATTGCCGCCCATGCGCTTGAAGCTGGTGACAAGATCGTCATTTCCTTCGGGACGGCGACCACCTTCGACCATATTGGTTCGGATGGAGCTTACCTGGGCGGATCGATTGCCACGGGCGTCAGCCTTTCCCTCGATGCGCTTTACAATGCAGCGGCCATGTTGCCGCGCATCGCCATCGAACCGCCGCCCAGTTCAAGCGTTATCGGGCGCGATACGGTTGGCCAGATGCAAATCGGGATCTACTGGGGTTATGTCAGCATGATTGAAGGCATGATCGCACGAATGAAGGCGGAGATCGGCCGCCCGGTCAAGGTTATCGCGACTGGCGGGTTGGCGCCACTGTTCCAGGATCACGGCCACCTGTTTGATCGGGTTGAGCCCGATCTGACCCTGCGCGGGATTGCGCTGCTCTACTCCACTCGGAATGCTTGATGGTACACTGTCGGGAAAAGGCGAAATTGTAATGAAACCCGGCAAGGAATTGTTGTTCTGTGCGCGCGGCGGATCGGGCGAAATCGGCATGAACGTCAACCTCTATGGCTGTGACGGCAAGTGGCTGATGGTCGATCTTGGCATGAGTTTTGGCGCTGCCGAATATCCCGGCACTGAACTGGTCTTTGCCGATCTCGAATTCATCGAGGAGCGCAAGGCCGACCTGCTTGGCGTCGTCCTGACCCACGCACACGAAGACCATATCGGCGCAGTTCCCTATTTCGCGCAGGAACTAGGCGTTCCTCTCTATGCCACGCCGTTCACGGCAAAGCTGGTGAACGAGAAGCTGGAAGAAGCCGGCAACCGACACGAGATCGAACTCAACGTGATCGACCACCTCGACCAGTTTGATCTTGGCCCATTCTCGATCCGCTATGTTCCGCTGGCCCACTCGATTGCCGAGGGCAACGCCCTGGTGATCGAAACGCCTTACGGGCGAATTTTCCATACCGGTGACTGGAAGCTCGACGACGATCCACTGGTTGGGGTCCCCGCTACGGCGGAGGAACTGACCCAGATCGGGGACGAGGGCGTGCTCGCGCTGGTTTGCGATTCCACCAATGTCTTCAATCCGAAGGCGTCCGGATCGGAAGGGGCCGTGCGCAAGGCCCTGCTCGAGGAAGTGTCGCGGCATCACGGTCGCCGAATTGTCGTGACGACCTTTGCATCGAACGTAGCGAGACTTCAGACTTTGGGTGAAGTAGCGCGAGCAAGCAACCGCAAGCTCTGCGTTGCTGGCCGTTCGCTCGACCGGATCATCCGCGCGGCGCAGGGTTGTGGCTACCTCCTCGACCTGCCGGATCGGATCGACTTTGACACTGCCATGTCTCTGCCTCGGGGAGAGGTCCTGATCGTCGCAACCGGCGGGCAGGGGGAGCCCCGCGCGGCGCTGTCGCGGATCGCCGAGGATTCGCATCCAATCGCACTGGAATCGGGCGACGTTGTGCTGTTTTCAAGTCGGCAGATCCCGGGCAACGAGATTGCAATTGGCCGTATCCAGAACCGCCTTGCCGCACGAGACGTGACCATCGTCACCGACCGGCAGAGCGAGATCCACGTCTCCGGGCACCCGGGACGCCCCGAGCTTGAAGCGCTCTATGGCTGGTTGCGGCCCGAAATCCTTCTCCCGGTTCACGGCGAGATGCGCCACATGAAGGAACAGGCGCGGCTTGGCCGG
>CAZNBX010000299.1:0-2247 GCA_964571305.1 uncultured Novosphingobium sp. | reverse complement strand
ATGATCCTGATGGGTGACATCAAGATTCCGAAGGAAGCCATTTCGCGCCAGATCGCGGAATCGGTCGACCTGATCGTCCAGGTAAAGCGCCTGCGCGACGGTTCGCGCCGCACCACCGAGATTACCGAAATGATCGGGATGGAAGGCGACGTGATCGTCACCCAGTCGCTGTTCAAGTTCGAATATCTGGACGAAAGCGACGACGGCAAGATCATCGGCGAATTCCGCCCGTCCGGCCTGCGCCCCTACACCCTTGAAAAGGCGCGGCAGTTCGGGTTCGACCAGGCCTATCTCGAAGCCTGCCTCTGATCCCTTAAAGGAAGAATCGCCCGAATATCGCAACAAGGAACGCGGCGAAGGCTGACCAGAAGGCAATGTCGCGCCACGGCATCCAGCCCACTGCATCGGCATTGCTGCGGGTCATCCGGCGGCGATCTCCGCGCCAGGCGACCACGCCAAGACAGACCAGCGCGAAGGCCAACAAGCCCGAGCGCACTGACGCATCGTCCAGCCAGTTCGAGATGGTCGCTTGCCAGTCCATTTCCTGCCGTTAGAGCGGGAACGTGGAACCTGTCCAGAAGCCCCTCTACGCGCTTGGCCTGCGGCTGCTGGCGACCATGGTGCTTTCGACGCTGGTGATGGTGGTGAAGTTCACTGCCGGGACCGGGGTCGCCCTCCCGGAAATCCTGTTCTGGCGGCAGGTTCCTTCGGCCATTCTGATTCTGGCATGGCTGGCATGGCGCGGCGAGGTTCACCGCTTGCGCACCACCCGCCTGCCAACCCACGCCCGCCGTGCGATGCTGGGGATGAGCGGGATGTTCTTCACCTTTGGCGCGCCGATCCTGTTGCCCCTGGCCGTGGCGACGACATTCGGCTTCACAACGCCGATCTTTGCGGTGATCCTCTCGGCCCTGCTGCTGAAGGAAAGGATCGGCCCGGTCCGCTGGCTCGCCGTTGCGCTGGGCTTTGCCGGGGTCGTGATCATCGCCCAGCCCGGCCATGCCGCCATTCCCGCGCTGGGCGCGGCGGTCGGCATTGGTGCCGGCTTCATGGTCGCGCTGATTTCCATCCAGGTCCGCGATCTCGGTCGGACCGAGGAATCCTTGTCGATCGTCTTCTGGTTCTCCGCCCTGTCCGCCCCGGTTTTGGCGCTTGCACTGCCCTTCTATGCCAGCGCTCACACGCCGTGGCAGTGGTTCCTGTTGTTGGCAGGAGGGCTGCTTGGACTGCTCGGCCAATTACTGCTCACCGCCTCGCTGCGGTATGGCCAGGTCGCGAGCGTGATCGTGATGGACTATTCCGCGCTGGTCTGGGCCACGCTGTTCGGCTGGTTGATCTGGGACGAGCTACCCCCTGCGGCAACCTGGCTAGGCGCACCGGCCATCATTGCCGCCGGTGCCGTGATCGCCTGGCGCGAGCATCTGCATAACCGGGCTATCCCGCCAACTGCGACCAACAGCACCGAATAAACGTCCATTGGGGAACCGGGGCTTTGCCATACGCGTTTTTACGTTACAAAGCTTCCCGAGCAACAGATGGAGAGTCCTTTGGTTCGCAAACTCCTGCTCGCCTGCGCGATGACCAGCCTGGTCCTGGGCGCGACGGCCTGTAACACCGTAAAGGGGCTAGGCCGGGATATTGAATCGGTCGGGGAAGCGGGCGACCGCGCGGTCAAATAGCTCCGCTTCCCTCGGATTTACGTGTCATCCGCGCCCGGTTGCGCGGGCGCGTCGTTCCCGGACTGCCAGCCACGAAAGCAGGCCAACCGGTCCGGCAATGAATGTCGCCGCGAGGAACGGGATCTGCGCCACGCGCGAAAAGCCTTTCGCATCGGCATCGCGGGCGATCCACAGCCCGGTAAACAGATCGAACGCCAGATAGTGCGTCCAGCCGATCACCACCCCGCCATCCGACATGAACAGCGCACGGACGCCTTCTATCGAGCCGAAGCCCGGTTGACCTGCGCCCGGCCCTGCGCCGAGATCTACCCGGCCTGACAGGAACAGGCCAAAACTGACCGCATAAACCGTCACGTCCGGATCGAACCTCCGCTCGATCACGGCATCGATACCGGGTCCGCGTCGTACAACCCATCCCCCGTTCTGGCATGCGGCAACATCACCAAGACCGGTGCGGTGGGTCACTTCGGCATTGTGGGCGATCTGTGCAATATCGTGATCCGTCATATGCTGATCAAATAACCGGTTTAGCGCGGTCAGGGTGGCAAGAAGCGCTGCTGCCGAGAGT
>CAZNBX010000298.1:0-2299 GCA_964571305.1 uncultured Novosphingobium sp. | reverse complement strand
AAGGGATTGCGCACCGCCGAGCTGTAGAACCCGGTGGGCGAGAATCGGTGCAGCAGGATGTCACCCGGCTCCAGCGTGCGGAGGTGATCCTTCCACGCCTGCGGGATGGGGCTTTCCTGGGTAAGCAGCGGCCGGGTGCCGTATTGGAAGATGATCTGACCCAGTTCGGGATTGTCGATCCAGTTTTCCCAATCGCGAAGGTACCAGACCCCGCCCGCCATCACGATCGGCACGGAATCGGCAATGCCTTCAGCGCGCATCGTATCGCGCAGCGCCTTGACGCGCGGATAGGGATCTTGCGGCTGCAACGGATCTTCGGCGTTGGACAGGCCGTTGTGGCCGCCGGCAAGCCAGGGATCTTCATAGACCACCGCGCCCAGCAGTTCGGGAACCTTGTGATAAGCGCGCTTCCACAGGGCGCGGAACGCACGGCCCGAACTGACGATGGGAAGGTAATTGACGTTGAACCGTGCCGCGATCTCCGACAGCTTGTAGGGCATACCCGCTCCGCAGGTAACGCCCGTTACCAGACCGCGGGTCTGCTCCAGTACGCCTTCAAGCACTTGCTGGGCGCCGCCCATTTCCCACAAGACGTTGATATTGATCGCGCCCTTGCCACCCGAAACGTCATAAGCACGGCGAACCTGCTCGACAGCGCCCTTGATGCCATAGGCAATCAGTTCTTCGTGCCGGTCGCGCCGGGCTGCGCCATGGTAGGGCTGGTCAACGATATTGCCATGCTCGTCATAGAAGTCGGCATTGACCGCAGAAACCGTGCCAATTCCGCCGGCAGCCGCCCACGCGCCGGAACTGGCGTGATTCGAAACCGCCACGCCCTTGCCGCCCTCAACCAGCGGCCAAACTTCACGGCCGCCATAAAGGATCGGTTGCAGCCCCTTGAAACCCATTACGTCCCCGACTTTCCTGCTGCCGCATTGCACGGCTTGATATCACTGGGCGCGGGCCGAGGGCCCGTCACTTCGAAAGCGGCATAATAGCCGTTCAGTTCCGGCTTTACGACAAATTCCACGAGGCGAAAGCCTACGGCGCCAAATTCGCAGAACAACAGTTGTGGAGGAATCCCATGGCGGTCCGTTGGACGATCAACATCGACGACGACCACTTGCCCGCCGGATTTGAGCGAGGGGCGCAAATGCCACAGGAATGCATAGGGTTCGGTGACCTCATGATACATGTGCACCATGAACACCCGGTCGAAACTCCGCTCTGGCAAACGCGGGTCCTCGATCGCACCCAGCTTGATCGAGACATTGTCGAGCCGTTCGCGCTCGACACGCTGGCCAAGCCGCTGGATCGCGGCAGGGTCGATATCTTGTGCCAGAACCCGTCCGCGCGGCCCCACCCGCTCCGACAGGCGCACGGTGTAATAACCTTCACCGGCGCCGATATCGGCAACCGATGCCCCCTGACCGATCTTGGCCAGGTCCATGACCACCTTGGCCTCGCCCAGGTTATCGCGCTCATCCTCGTCGGAGAATTCGTTGCTGGTGACTGCAGATACCGGACGGACTGCCTTGGGAAACTCCTTGGATCCGGCGGGACGATTCTCGTCCCCCGCCCCGCCCTGACAGCCGGAAAGCGCTGCGAGAAGAAAAGCAGCCGCGACGGCGCGAATCAATCCACGTCCTCCACGTCGACCTTTTCACCAGTCACCCGCTGGGCAAGCGCCGCCGCCATGAACGGATCGAGCGCGCCATCAAGCACGTCCGAAGGCGTCGGACTGGTCACGCCAGTGCGCAAGTCCTTCACCATCTGGTACGGTTGCAGCACGTAGGAGCGGATCTGGTGGCCCCATCCGATATCGGTCTTTGCGGCATGTTCCGCGCTGGCCGCTTCCTCGCGCTTGCGCATTTCCTCTTCGTAGAGGCGCGCCTTGAGCATGCCCATCGCGATTTCGCGGTTCTTGTGCTGGCTGCGGTCGACCTGGCTGGCCACGACAATCCCCGAAGGCACGTGGGTGATACGCACCGCGGAGTCGGTGGTGTTGACGTGCTGGCCGCCGGCGCCGCCGGAACGGTAGGTGTCGATGCGGATGTCCTCCGGGCGGATCTCGATATTGATCGAGTCGTCAAGGACTGGCAGCACGTAGATCGAGGCGAATGAAGTGTGTCGGCGCGCGTTGGCGTCGAAGGGCGAGATGCGTACCAGGCGGTGAACTCCGCTTTCCCCCCTTAGGAGGCCGTAGGCGTAGGGGCCGCTGATCTGGATGGTGGCGGATTTGATACCGCCCTCGGCTTCGAGGATGTCGACCACCTCGGTTTTGAAATTCCTGCGCTCA
>CAZNBX010000297.1:0-2308 GCA_964571305.1 uncultured Novosphingobium sp. | reverse complement strand
CACAGCAGATCGTCGTCAATCGCCCCTTCGCGCGCCAGCAGGCGGCGCTTGATTGCCAGGCCATAGGCATAGCCGCCAAGGCCCCCATCGCTGGCAATCACCCGGTGGCAGGGGATCAGCACGGCGACATTGTTGGCGCCATTGGCGCTACCTGCGGCGCGGACCGCCTTGGGCCGACCGATGGCCGCAGCCAACTGGGCATAGGTCCGCGTCTCGCCGACAGGAATGCGGCGAAGTTCCTGCCACACCGCTTCCTGGAAGGCGGTGCCCTTCACGTCGAGCGGGATATGGGCAAAGTCTCCGGGCGTCTCGACCGCCGCGATCACTTGTTCGACCAATTGCGCGAAGTCTGCCCCGCCCTCGACCAATTCGGCCCGCGGAAAGCGCCGCTCCAGCGCCTCGCGTCCTTCATTGAACGAGACGCGGCACACGCCCTTGTCAGTCGCGGCAACCAGCATGGGGCCAAGCGAGGTGTTCACCACCGCCCAGCTGATCACCACGCCCTTGCCGCCATTTGCCCAGGCCGATGCCGTCATGCCAAGCCTTCCCTGTGTCGCTTCATAAAACCGCGATGGTGCGGAATAGCCGGCTGCATAGATGGCGCCAGTCACATTGTCTTCGTCGCTCAGCGCATTAGCCGCCCGCTCGGCCTGCAAGGCGCGGGCATAGGCCGCCGGGGACAGTCCGGTATGCCGGGTAAAGACCCGCTGGAAATGGCTTGGTGAATAGCCGGCCTCTTGCGCCAAGGCGGCAAGTGCGAGCGGCTGGCCCGCCGCCTTGATCGCGGCAATCGCGGCGAGCACGGCCCGCTCATCCCGGGTCACTTCGTCCGGCAGGCAACGCTTGCATGACCTGAGGCCCGCCGCCCGGGCCGCCGCGCCATCGGCAAAGAACCGCACATTGCGCCGTGCCGGGTGGCGCGCCGCGCAACTGGGGCGGCAATATATTCCCGTACTCAGGACGCCCGTGACAAAACGCCCGTCAAACGAACGGTCGCGCTGCAGCACGGCAGCCCAGGCTTGATCGTCGGCAATCATTGCATCAGTCATGGCATGGCTCCTTGTCGAAGCAAGCCGTAACCCGGCAGGCCGCACCCGCGCGTCCCGCGCCTTGCGGTCAAAGCAAAGAACGCCTGAATTAACCGCCGAGCGCGCGGAACAGCATCAGGGTTCGTTCCTTGGCCAGTTCGGCGCTTTCCGGGTGATAGTCCTTGCGCCGGTCCGAATTGAAGCCGTGTCCCGCTTCGTAGATAAAGTGCTGCGCGGTCGGATGCTGCTTTTCGATCAGCTTTTCGACCGGCTCGATCGGAACCATCGAATCGAAGCGCCCGAAATGGGTAATCGTCGCGCACTTCGGTGCCTGGTCGGCAAAGCGCGTGGCTACATAGCCGCCGTAATAGCAGCTCGCGGCATCAAGATCGTCGGAAAGCTGGGCCATCCGCCACGACACCGAACCGCCAAAGCAATAGCCGGCGATGAAGACCGGGCCACCCTTGTCCTTCAACCAGGAAATGCACCGTCCGGTATCGTCGATGCCCTGGTCCCAGTCATGCTCGCCCCGCGCGATCTGCACCGCGCGTTCCCAGTCAGCGCCGGAATAGCCAAGTTCGCAGCCAGGCTGCTGACGGTCGAACAGCTGCGGGCTGATCACTTCATAGCCATCGGCCGCATACTCCTCGCACATCTCGCGGATATGTTCGGTCACGCCGAAGATTTCCTGTACCAGAACCAGGCCGCCGCGACGCTCGCCCTTCGGCGTTACGTGATAGCACGGCATCGCGTGCCAGTCGGACATGATCAGGCTGATCCATTCGCCTTGCATTGCACTCTCCGGAAAATTCCTTCCCGTTAATGTCCTTGCCCCACCTTGCATCGCAGCACAATCATGGCTATGCGCGCCCCCGTCCAAGGGGTGAAAGTGCGTTTCTGACGCACCGTTCCACCTCATCAATGCACCCGATGCAAGGAACTTAAACGCGTGGAGAATTCCGGCGGCATTTCGGCCAGTTTGCAAGGGCGTTACGCCTCTGCCCTTTATGAACTCGCCAGCGAGAAGAACGCGGTTGCCGCGGTCGAGAAGGATCTCGGCGCGCTGGGCCAGGCGCTGAATGAATCGGCTGACCTGGCTGCACTGATTCGCAATCCGCAGGTTGGCCGCGAAGCTGCCGCCCGCGCGATGGCCGGCGTTGCCAAGCTGCTCAAGCTCTCGCCGCTGACTGTCCAGTTCCTTGGCGTGCTGGCCCAGAACCGCCGCCTGGCAGTCCTGCCCGAAATCGTCCGCGCTTTCGCCGCGATCGCTGCCGCTGCCC
>CAZNBX010000296.1:0-2316 GCA_964571305.1 uncultured Novosphingobium sp. | reverse complement strand
GACGATGGCATAGTTGAACGGCCGGTGGACCATCTGGCTGCGCTCATGCTTCATGTTGTCGCGCAAGTAGTCAAAGCCGAGTTCGTTGTTCGTCGCGTAGGTAATGTCGCATTCATAGGCTTCGCGGCGTTCGTATTCCGACAGGTTCGGCACGATCACCCCGACGGTCAGGCCGAGGAAGCGATAGATCTGCCCCATCCATTCGGCGTCGCGGCGGGCGAGGTAGTCGTTGACGGTAACGACGTGGACGCCCTTGCCTTCGATCGCATTGAGGTAGGTTGCGAGCGTAGCGACAAGGGTCTTGCCCTCACCCGTGCGCATTTCGGCGATTTCGCCGCGGTGCAGGACAATCCCGCCAATCATCTGCACGTCGAAGTGGCGCATACCGAGCACGCGCTTCGACGCTTCACGCACCGTGGCGAAAGCTTCGGGCAGGATATCGTCGAGCGTCTTGCCCTCTGCCAGCATCCCGCGGAACTTTTCGGTCTGGGCCTGCAACTCCTCGTCGCTTAGCGCTTCGAGGGCGGGTTCAAAGGCCGCGATCTGCTTGACGACTTTGTCGAGCGACTTGACGTAACGATCGTTGGACGAGCCGAAAACGGCCTTGGCAATGGCGCCGAACATAGGAAATTCCTGAATTTTATAAGATAGATAGGGGCTTAAATGCGCGCACCGCCTTAAGTGCAGGCGCAGCAACTCTTAACGAGCAAATGATAATGCGGCGTTATTCGCGCGCGCGGTCTAGTCCGACCAGGACCGTCAGCACCACAGGCCCGACCTTGGCGGCCGGCGTGGCGTCGACAATGAGCCGTGCTGGAGCCCCAGGCTGGACCTGATTTAACGCGGGAGCCTGGGCCGAAGCAGCAGCACGACCAGTCGAACGCTGTGCCATGGTCGAACCGATTTCGGTCTCCCCGCGCACCCGCGCCTCGGCAGGGGAAACCTGCGTGGCGATCCCTGCAAACAGGGCCAGGAGGGCAAGGAAGATACGGTTCATCGGGAAAACCATATAGGCATGGCTTTTCAAGCCGTCCAGTGGCGCCTCCACACCTGATCCCGCTGTTGATCTTTTCCCTACCTTGCTGTTCTAAGGGCCTGGGCAGGGAGGCAATCGAAATGAACGCAGCATCGACAGCACCGGCGCATTCGCCGCGCATGTTCCAACTGGACGCATTCCGCGGAATCGCGGCGTTCATGATCGTCTTTTATCACCTGACAATCGTCTACAGGCTGAGCGGCCCTTTCGAGCGCGGCTACCTGTTCGTCGACCTGTTCTTCCTGCTGTCCGGCTTTGTCCTGGCCGTATCGACCGAGAAAAAGCTCAACAGCGGCATTGGCGCGTTTGAATTTACCCGCGCCCGTTTTGTCCGACTGTGGCCGCTGGTCGCTGTCGGAGCAGGCGTGGCCGTACTCCGCGCCTGCGTCATCGGAATGGCCGATCCGGTTACCCTGCTGTTGTGGCTTGCACTCGATCTGCTCATGATCCCCAGCCTTGCAGGAGCCGGGCCATTCTATCGCTACAATGGTCCACAATGGACCTTGTTCTACGAACTTCTCGCCAACTTTATCCATGCCCTGGTCCTTAAGCGCGTGCCGACCAAGGCGATGTTGGCGCTGGCCGCTGCGATGGGAGCCTGGTTGGTTTACACGGTCCGGCTGCATGGTTCGGACACGATGGGGGTCGATGCGCCGACCTGGAAGACCTGGTGGATGGCCCTGCCCCGCGTCGGCTTTTCCTACGTCCTGGGCGTCTGGATCGGGCGCAAATATGTCGAAGGGTTCCGCACACCCTCGCTGCCATGGTGGCTGGCTCTGCTGGTTCCCGTGGCGGGGATCATGGCCGTGCCCTACCTGCCCTTCTCCAAGGCGACTGGTGACCTGCTGTTCGTGATCCTGCTCTTGCCCCCGGCGATGTGGCTGATCGCGATGGCCCAGCCGCCGCAGTCCTGGCGCGCGCCGATGGAGTGGCTCGGCAACTTCTCGCTGCCGCTTTACTGCGTGCACCTGACTGTTCTCGTCTGGATTTCGGAAGTGTTCGGTCGTTCGATGCCCGTCTGGCTGGGCGCTTTGGCGGCAGCCTGCATCGTTGCCTACACCTTCTCACGCCTGGTCTCGTTTGCCAGCAAGCCGACGGTCGCCAAGGCCTGAAGCGGCGGCCTTTCCCCAAACAGAAAGCCGCGCCAACCGAAGTTGGCGCGGCTTGATCCGTGCTCCTGGCCGCGAGGCGTTGCGGCCGGGTGCTTGATGCGTCTTAGTTGACGGCGTCCTTCAGGCCCTTGCCGGCCTTGAACTTCGGCTGAGCCGAAGCCTTGATTG
>CAZNBX010000295.1:0-2328 GCA_964571305.1 uncultured Novosphingobium sp. | reverse complement strand
TGAACTGGCCGGCAAGGAACAATCTGTTTCGGGGCGGGGCAACGGGTTGATCTCGTCGGTCGTCACCACGCTGGCCGATGCCTTTGGTGTGGTGCTTGAAGTGCGCGACTATTCCGAACACGCGATGACCGCCGGTTCGGACGCCCGCGCCGCCGCCTATGTCGAATGCACTGGCCCGGACGGCAAGACGATCTGGGGCGTGGGCATCGACGAAGACATCGCGACTGCCTCGGTTCGTGCCGTTCTGAGCGCCGCGAACGCAGCCGCAAAAGGATAAAACTGGCCCCGCCTTCCTGTTACCGGGAAGGCGGGCAGTTTACTGCGTCGTCAGCACCATCTTGAGCGCCCCAGCCTCGCGTGCTTCGAACAGGCGATAGGCCTCAGCCCCTTCGCTGAGCGCCATGCGGTGGCTGACGTACTTTTCGGGGCGCAGGCGCCCGGACTGGACCAGCGGGAACAACGCCGGCAATTCTTCCGGGACCGAGCAAGTGCCGATCCGGAAGGTCAGGCCAGCGGCAAAGGCGCGCTCCAGCGGGAAAGCAAAGCGGCGGCTCTGCTGGACACCGATGACCGAAACCGTGCCGCGACGGCGTACCAGCCGCAGCGCAAAATCGACCGTCGCGTCGCTGCCGACCACTTCGACCACGCAATCGACTTTGTTGCCGTGCGTATCCTGCTTGATCCGTTCCAGCGCTTCATCCGGATGGAGCGCGATGGCGCCTGACGCTTCGGCCATGGCGCGCCGCTCAGGAATAGGATCAATCGCATAGACGACATGCGCGCCCATGACGAAGGCACTGTCCACCGCCATCAGGCCAATTGGACCTAGCCCGATGACCGCAACGCTGGAGCCAGGCTTGATGTCGGCATTGCGAGCGCCGAACCATGCGGTGGCAAGCGCATCGGTCATCATCAGCGCCTGCTCCATGGTCACACCTTCCGGAACCGGAACTGCGTTCATGTCTGCTGCGGGGACACGTACCGCCTCGGCCTGGGAGCCTTGCAGCCGCGCCGAGAGGCCATAGCAGGCCCCGGCGCCGAACTCGCAATTGGCGACATTGCCGGACAGGCACGAACGGCACGCACCGCAGCCGACAGCGGCGGGGAGCATGACCTTGTCACCCACCTTGAGCCGGTGAACGCCCCGCCCCACTTCGACCACCTCGCCCACGGCCTCATGCCCGACACAGAAGCCGGTATCTTCAGAGAAGCCGTGGCCGTGGTAAATGTGCAGGTCTGAACCGCAGATCGAGCAAGCCTCAACCTTGATGATCGCGTCGCGCTCCGATTGCGGCGTCGGATCGTCCATCGCCTCGTACCGAACGTCACGCGCACCGTAATAGCGCAGGGCCTTCATTCCATGTCTCCCAACAAACCAGACGATCCGGCGACGCGGTAATTACCGCTCGTTCATCGCGACGTATTCCTTGATCTTCTGCTTGCCGAGCTGGCTCATGTGGACCTCGTCCGGACCATCGGCGATGCGAACGAAGCGGTTGAGCGTGAAGAAGCGCGCCACCGGCGTGTCATCCGAAACGCCCATACCGCCGTGGACCTGGATCGCCCGGTCGCAGACCGTCTGTGCCATTTGCGGCGCAACCACCTTGATCGCGGCGATCAGGTCCTTGGCCACCTTGTTGCCATAGCGGTCCATTGCGTCGGCGGCCTTCAGGGTCAGCAGGCGGGCCATTTCGATCTCGCAGAAGCTCTTGGCCACGTCCTGACGGATGCTCGACTGGTCGGCCAGCTTCTTGCCAAAGGCAGAGCGGCTGTCTGCCCGTCGCGCCATGATCTCCAGCGCGCGCTGGGCTTGCCCGATCGAGCGCATGCAGTGGTGGATACGACCCGGCCCGAGGCGGCCCTGCGCGATCTCGAACCCGCGCCCTTCGCCCAGGATCAGGTTTTCCTTGGGCACGCGGACATTGTCAAAGCGCAGTTCGCATTCACCGCCCGGCGAATTGTGCGATCCAAACACGGTCAGATGGCGCACGATGGTGATGCCCGGCGTGTTGGGCTCGACCAGGATCTGCGAGTGCTGGGCATGGCGCGGCGCGTTGAAGTCGGTCTTGCCCATCACAATCCAGATGTCGCAACGCGGGTGCATCGCGTTCGAGATCCACCACTTGCGGCCGTTCAGGACATATTCGTCGCCATCCGGAGTGATCGACAGCTCAAGGTTGGTCGCGTCCGAAGATGCAACCTGCGGCTCGGTCATAACATAGGCCGAGCGGATCGTCCCGGCGAGGAGAGGCTTGAGCCACTTTTCCTGCTGCTCAGGCCTGCCGAACTTGGCCACGACTTCCATGTTGCGAGGGGCCGGTGCGGAAC
>CAZNBX010000294.1:0-2333 GCA_964571305.1 uncultured Novosphingobium sp. | reverse complement strand
CGCCGATCATGATCCCGGACGACTATGTCCCGGACCTCGCGGTCCGCATGGCGCTCTACCGCCGCCTCAACGACGCGGAAGACCAGCAAGAGATCGAATCGCTTTCGGCCGAGATGATCGACCGCTTTGGCCCCCTGCCCGCGCCGACCGCCAACCTCGTCAAGCTTATCCAGATCAAGCGCCAGGCGATCGAGGCAAATATCGCCAAGATAGACGTTGGCGCGAAGGGTTCGCTGGTCTCGTTCCACAACGACGAGTTCCCCGATCCGGCTGGCCTCATGACCTATGCCCAGCGGCTGGAAGGCACGGTCAAGCTGCGCCCCGACAGCAAGATCGTGATCACCCGCACCTGGGCCAATCCCGAGGCGCGGCTTAATGGCCTGTTCCAGCTGACCAAGGGCCTCAGCGCGATTGCCCGCAAGGCGAAGGGGTGAAGCACAGCAAGGGAGTGATGCAAAACGCATCTACCCAAGCGGGGCGATTGCCCATATGCACCCTGCCATGAGCAAGCAACCCGCCCTCGCCCTGCTGGCCTCCGACACGCCGCGTGCGCAGGAAGCGGCTGAAATCCTGCGCATGGAAAGCAGTTTCGTGCCGCTGGAAGAAGCCGACGTCGCAGTCGTCCTCGGCGGCGACGGGCAGATGCTCCACGCCTTGCACGAAATGCTCGACGCCGGGCACGTGATCCCGGCCTATGGGATCAATTACGGCACGGTCGGCTTCATGATGAACAAGCCGAAGTCGACCCGCACGCTGGAAGAGCGAATTACCCGGGCCAAGCGGCTGACCATCACTCCCCTGGCGATGACGGCAACCCTGGGCAGCGGGCAGCAGGTTACGCGCCTGGCGATCAACGAAGTGTCGCTGCTGCGCGAAACCCGCCAGACTGCGCGGCTGGAAGTGGCCGTGAACGGCAAGGTCCGCATGGCCGAACTGTTCTGCGACGGCGTGCTGGTGGCCACGCCCGCCGGTTCGACCGCCTATAACCTTTCGGCCAATGGCCCGATCCTGCCGCTCACTTCGGCGCTGGTCGCCCTCACCCCGATCAGCCCGTTCCGCCCCCGCCGCTGGCGCGGGGCGATCCTACCCGATCATTACGAGATGACCTTCCGCGTTCTGGATCCGGATAAGCGCCCGGTCGCCGCCGTGGCCGACCAGAAGGAACTGCGCGACATTCTGGAGGTTCAAGTCCGCGTAGCCCGCGACCAGCAACTGACGCTGCTGTTCGATCCCGGAAAGACCCTCGAGGAACGAATTTTCGCCGAACAGTTCCAGGTCTGATTTTTTGGCGTTCAGGCGCTTGCCAAACGCTCCAGCGCTGTTATAGGCGCACCCCTGTCCGCAAGGACTGCTCCCTGATAGCTCAGCGGTAGAGCTCTCGACTGTTAATCGAGCGGCCGTAGGTTCGAATCCTACTCAGGGAGCCATTTCTTTCCTCACATCGATGGTAAGACGGCAGGCTGCATCGCACGGTCTGTTTTATTGTGCTTCAACGCGGTGGACCTGTTGCACCAATGAAAACAGCGCGCCGGAAGGGCCGACGCGCTGTTTGTAAGCTATTGCTGCGCTGGGGCGTTATTTCATGGCGCCGTGGCAGTGCTTGTACTTCTCGCCCGAACCGCACGGGCACGGCGCATTGCGCGACAAGCCCATGTCTGCGTAGGGATCTTCTACCGCACCGGCACCCAGGGCTGAAAGCATCGCCCCAGCACCCGGCGTGGCGCCGCCAGCGTCGTTCTCTCCGGTAAAGGGATCGATGTGGGTGGTGAGGAATTCGGGCAGTTCCGGCAACGGCGCAGCTTCCGGCATTCGCAGTTCGCTGTTCATCAGGATGCGGGTCACGTCTTCGCGGATCGCTTCAAGCATGCGTTCGAACAGGCCGAATGCCTCTTGCTTGTACTCATTGATCGGCTGCTTCTGCGCGTAGGCTCGAAGGAACACGACCTGGCGCAGCGCGTCGAGCGTGGCGAGGTGCTCCTTCCAGTAATGGTCCAGCCGCTCGAGCAGGATCTGCTTTTCGACCTGGCGCCAGATCGCCGCGTCATCGCCGATCTTCGCGGCCATCTTGGCGTCAGCCGCTTCGGCCAGGCGCTCTTCGATGTCGTCCGGCTCGATCCCGTCTTCGGCCAGCCAATCGTCGATCGGCGGTTCGACCCCAAGGACTTCGAGGCTCCGCGCCTTGAGGCCAGCGATGTCCCACTGCTCCGGATAGGAACCCGGAGGGCAGGCATCGCCGACAAGGCTGTTCACCGTGTCGCGGCGCATGTCCTCGACCACTTCGTCGACCGTTTCGGCATCCATGATGTCGGCGCGCTGTTCATAGATGACCTTGC
>CAZNBX010000293.1:0-2347 GCA_964571305.1 uncultured Novosphingobium sp. | reverse complement strand
GCTGGTGCCGGGCTTCGAAGCCCCGGTGCTGCTGGCCTATTCGGCGCGCAACCGTTCGGCCTCGGGCCGCATCCCCTATGGCGCGGGCGACAAGGCCAAGCGCGTGGAATTCCGCTTCCCCGACGCGATGGCCAACCCCTACCTGTGCTATTCGGCGCTGCTGATGGCCGGTCTCGACGGGATCAAGAACAAGATCCACCCGGGCGAGGCGATGGACAAGAACCTTTACGACCTGCCCCCGGCCGAACTGGCCCAGGTGCCGACCGTGTGCGGTTCGCTGCGCGAAGCGCTCGAGGCGCTGGAAGCCGATCACGACTTCCTGCTGCAGGGCGGCGTGTTCACCAAGGACCAGATCGACAGCTACATCGAGATCAAGTGGCCGGAAGTGCTGCGGTGGGAAACCACCCCTTCGCCGGTCGAATTCGACATGTACTACAGCCTCTGATCTCACGGATCGAAGCAAGACAAATGGGCGTCCCGGGAAACCGGGGCGCCTTTTTGCTTTGCGGCGAAGCGATGGAACCGACCCAAGACTTCACCCGTTAGGCCAGCAACGAACTACAACAGAAAGGGAGAATCCATGCTGTTCGCCGTTGCCATCGTCCTGCTGGTACTTTGGGCGCTCGGATTATTCGCCTTTCACGTGACCAGCGGTCTGATCCACATCCTGCTCCTGATGGCCATTCTGGTAGGAATGATCCACCTGTTCCAGGGCAGGCGCATGTAGGCGAGAAACAAATAGGTTTCCTACATGGATCAAACCAACCTATCTGGTTCATTTTCAGATAGGGTCAGCCATGGAACTGTTTTCGGATTTCTTCTCCGCGCTTCGCCGGATGAAAGCACGGCGCGAAAAGCCTGTCGTCGAGACGTGTGACGTACCAGCGCCTTCCCATCCGGCCCATGGCTGGTGCGTCAGTCCAGCAGGGATCGCCCTGATCAAGCAATTCGAAGGATGTGCGCGAAGACTACCCGATGGCCGCTTTGCAGCCTATCCCGATCCGGGCACCGGCGCAGAGCCGTGGACCATCGGCTGGGGCACCACCGGCACGGGCATCCAGCGCGGCACGATCTGGACCCAGGCGGAATGCGACGCCCGCCTGGAAAGCGACCTTGCCCGCTATGCCGCCGAGGTTGCCCGCGCCATCGGCCCGGCCCCGACGGGCCAGCACCAGTTCGATGCGCTCGTCAGCTTTCACTACAACACCGGCGCCATCGCCCGCGCGACCCTGACCAAGCTGCACAAAGCGGGCGATTTCAAAGGCGCAGAGGCCGAATTCGGCAAGTGGGTCCACGCCGGAGGAAAGCGCTTGAATGGCCTCGTCCGCCGCCGCAAGGCCGAAGCGGCGCTTTATGGAACGGCTAGTCGAACCTAGCCATTCCCCGACGCAGGCCGGCAATCATGGTGCCGGTTAGCGCAAGGCCCATGAGCAATGCGATTAACCCCAGCGGATTGATCGCAGGAGCCCATGCAAATTGTGCTAAAGTCGCCCAGCCGATCAAAGCGACAAGCACGGCCCACAGCGTATATTGCGAACCCTCCAAACTGACCTGCTTCCAGAATTCATCGTACTGCCGCCACAGCGCCACGCTCGTAGCCACGACAAGCGCGATGGACGAAAACATGGCCAGTGCACCAAACAGCGGTGGGACAGCATTTCCGTGTGAGAGGGCCAACAGCATTTGCCCTGTTCCCGCGCCAGCCATCGCGACGCCACTACCCAGTA
Organism: uncultured Novosphingobium sp.; assembly: GCA_964571305.1. Taxonomy (GTDB): domain Bacteria; phylum Pseudomonadota; class Alphaproteobacteria; order Sphingomonadales; family Sphingomonadaceae; genus Novosphingobium. The sequence continues at coordinate 620 of CAZNBX010000293.1, read as the reverse complement.
AAAGCGGCCGAAGCTCGCCAACCTCCTCTTCATCGCCAAGGAAAAGAAGGTTTGCACCCAATCGGGCATGGAAAAGCGGCAAAAACAACGACAGCCCGTTTATCAAATAGAGTGTACCAACTAGAAAAAGCGCCAATGCGCCTGGATTGTCATGCATTGCATTAAATGAAGGATCCTTATGGACGAGGCTCATGAATGCGAAGCCCGACACACCCCCCACGACTGCCTGCATAAGAAATTTAATCCAACCTTTGCGCCAAAACATCGTCAGTCCTCCGGCTCCCAATGATCAATGAACAAATCCGGCACGCCGCAACCGAACAGCTTTGCGAGCCGCAGCGCCAGGGGGAGGCTCGGATCGTACTTGTCGGTTTCGACGGCATTGATCGTCTGCCGTGAAACGCCAACTCGGCGCGCCAGCTCACCCTGGCTCCACCCAGCCGCTGTGCGAAATTCCGAAATTCGGTTTTCCATTCAAGCACTCTCACCCTGTAAAGAGCTCTTTACAGGGTGGCTGAACCACCTGTCAAGAAGTCTTGACACACTTGGGGTATACGATTGGCGCTTGAATTATGCGCCGTCGCGCCCGACATAGTGGCGGGATTTTAATCGTCCAGTTA
>CAZNBX010000292.1:0-2379 GCA_964571305.1 uncultured Novosphingobium sp. | reverse complement strand
AATTCGACTTCGGCTTCGCGATCGACTGGATGCGCAAGGACATGGGCCTGGCGCTGGAAGAAGGCCGCTCGCTCGGCGTTTCGCTGCCGGTCGCCGGGTTGATCGACCAGTTCTATGCCGAGGTTCAGGCACTGGGCGGCGGGCGGCAGGATACCTCTGCCCTGGTCCGCCGCCTGCCGCGCAAGGGCAAGGCGTGAAGGCGCTGCTGCTGGGCGCGGCTGCCGCGCTGGCGCTGGCCTCCCCTGCCCTCGCCGACACGCTGGTCGACAATGTCGACGGCGTCACCATCGACGCCAAGGGCGGGATCGACCGCTTCACCGGTCTGCTTGTAGGTGACGACGGGCGGATCAAGCAGGTCCTCCATCGCGGCGACAAGCGGCCCGAGCGGCCCGATTACAAGCTGGACGGCAAGGGCCAGTTCCTGATCCCCGGCCTGATCGACAGCCACGGCCATGTCATGGGCCTCGGCTTCAGCGCGCTGACCCTGGACCTGACCGACACCCGTTCGCTGGGCGAGGCGCTGGCCAGGATCGCCGCCTATGCCAAGGCCCACCCCGACCGCCCTTGGATTCTGGGCCGGGGCTGGAACCAAGAGCTTTGGCCGGAAAAGCGCTTTCCCACCGCCGCCGAACTCGATGCCGTGGTGCCCGACCGTCCGGTCTGGCTGACCCGGGTCGATGGCCACGCCGGCTGGGCCAATTCCCTGGCGCTGAGCGCCGCTGGTGTCACTGCGGCCACGCGCGACCCGGCTGGCGGCAAGATCGAGCGGCTCGGTCCTGCCGGGAAGCCCGCCGGGGTGCTGGTCGACACCGCGACCGACCTGATCGACAGCAAGGTCCCCGCGCCTCGCCCGGAAGACCGCGACATGGCGCTAGCCAAGGCCCAGGACATCCTGCTTGCCAAGGGCGTGACCGCGATTGCCGACATGGGCACCACCATCGAAGATTGGCAGGCCTTCCGCCGCGCCGGGGACAACGGCTCGTTGCGAGTCCGGATCATGTCCTATGCCGCCGGGGTTGAGAACATGAGCCTGATCGGCGGTCCTGGCCCCTCCCCTTGGCTCTATGACGACAAGCTGCGCCTCAACGGGGTGAAGCTCTATGTCGACGGCGCACTCGGGTCACGCGGGGCTAGCCTCAAGGCACCCTATGCCGATGCGCCCGGCACCAAGGGACTGCGCATTACCGGCGACACCCAACTCATGAACCTGATGAGCCGCGCCGCGCTCGACAAGTTCCAGGTCGCCGTCCACGCGATTGGCGACGAGGCGAACATGGCCGTGCTTTCGGCCATCGAGGAAATGAGCCAGACCTATGGCGGTGACCGGCGCTGGCGGATCGAGCATGCCCAGGTGGTCGATCCGGCCGACATCGCCCGCTTCGGCAAGCACGGCATCATCGCCTCGATGCAGCCGGTGCACCAGACGAGCGACCGCGAAATGGCGGAAAAGCGCCTTGGGCCGACGCGATTGGCTGGGGCTTATGCGTGGAAGTCGATCGAAGCCAGCGGCGCGCGGATAGCCTTCGGTTCGGACGTCCCGGTCGAGGCATCCGATCCGTTCGACGGCTGGGCCGCGGCAATCAGCCGCACCGGCGCCGATGGGCAACCGCTGGGCGGGTGGCAGCCGCAAGAGCGGATCAGCCGCGAGGAAGCCTTTGCCGCCTATACTTCAGGTGGAGCTTACGCCGGCTTTGCCGAGGGGCGCTTTGGCCGCTTGGTGGCGGGCGAACGCGCGGACTTCGTGCTGGTCGACCGCGACCCGTTCCTCGCCGCGCCGTCGGAACTGCGCCAGACAAAGGTCAATGAGGTGTGGCTGAACGGACGCAAGGTCTGGCAGGCCAAATAGGCCTGCCCAGCATTCAAGGCAGCAAATTCACCGGCTCGGCGGAAGTCGTATCCTCGCGCGCAGCCTTGCGTTCGCTGAACCACATCACCAGCAGCGCGCCTTCGAACAGCAATAGCAGCGGGACCAGCAGCAAGAGCTGCGACACCACGTCCGGCGGAGTGACCACGGCGGCGAGGATCGCCATGCCGACGATTACGTAACGCCGCGCGGCAATCAGCTGGACGCGCGTGACAATCCCGGCGCGGTTGAGCAACAGCAGCAGGACCGGCATCAGGAAGCTGATCCCGAAGGCCAGGATGAACTGCATCACCAGGCTAAGGTAATCGCCAGTGCCGGGCAGCGCTTCCAACTGCATTCCGCCCTTGTTGCCCTCGAAACCCAGGAAAAACCGGAAGGCCGTGGGCATGACCACGAAATAGGCGAGCGACGCGCCTGCCGTGAACAGGATCGGCGTGGCCAGCAGGAACGGCAGGAACGCCTTATTTTCCTTGGCGTAAAGCCCGGGCGCGACAAAGGCCCAGAGCTGGTTCGCA
>CAZNBX010000291.1:0-2383 GCA_964571305.1 uncultured Novosphingobium sp. | reverse complement strand
TCGTGCAGCAGCGTCGCGGTGTGGATGAACTCGACCGCAGCAGCGAGCTTGTGGTGACGCGTGCCGTGGTAATCGCAGAGTGCTGCCCCGGCGAGCGTCAGCATCGGCCGCATCCGCTTGCCGCCGCCGGCAATCAGGTGGCCAGCGAGCGCGGGGATCAAAGGAATCTCGCTTTGCATCCGCTCCAGGATCACCTGGTTGACGGAATTCATGCCCTGCGCAGTCAGCGCCATCATCGGGTTAAGGGATGGTTGACTGTCCCTAGGGCGGAGGGGGATCACATCGGCGCTCATGCCCCGCCCTTGAAACGCGATTGCGCGGTTGGCAAGTGCAAAGCGGGCAATGGTCTTGCGCCAAAATGCATGCTAGCGGAGCAAATATGTCCGAAAACCAGCCCGATCCCGTCCTTGCCAGCTTCCGCTCCTCGATCGACAATATCGATGCCGCGCTGATCCATATCCTGGCCGAACGCTTCCGCATCACCAAGGCGGTCGGCGCCTACAAGGCGGAGAAGGCCCTGCCCGCCAGCGATCCGGGCCGGGAAGAGCGCCAGATTGCCCGGCTGCGCAAACTGGCCGAAGAAGCCCAGCTCGATCCCGAATTCTCGGAAAAGTTCCTGCGCTTCATCATTCAGGAAGTGATCCGCCACCACGAACAGGCGGCGGCGAAGTAAGCGTCAGGCTGCGCGCGGCAGGCGGAGCCTGACCAGCAGGCCGCCAAGGTCTTCGCTCTCTTCCAGAGTAACCGAACCGCCATAGATTTCCGCAACGTCACGCACGATGGCGAGGCCAAGTCCGGTCCCGGGCTTGCTGGTATCCAGCCGCGCGCCGCGATCGAAAATTCGGGTGCGCTCTGCGGCGGGGATACCGGCGCCGTCATCCTCGACCCAGACTTCGCACCAATCGGCCTCTTCGGTCGGGTCGATAGTCACGAAGACCGATCCGCCCCCGTATTTCGCGGCATTCTCGATCAAGTTGCCCAGGATTTCGTCAAGATCCTGCCGTTCGATCGCAACCTGTGCTTCGCGCTTGCCATCAAGGTCAAAGCGGGTCTTGTCATAAAGCACCGTCACCGCACGGAGCACGGCCTCAACGCTGTCGCACACGTTTGAACGGGCCTGCCCTACCCCACGCCTGCCGACTGCACGAGCCCGAGCAAGGTGGTGATCGACTTGCCGCCGCATCACTGCGGCTTCACGGATCACCGTATCGGCGAGGTCCGGTGCTTTGGCGGTTGCGGCGTTCATCACCACTGTCAGCGGTGTCTTGAGCGCATGGGCCAGGTTCCCGGCATGGGTCCGCGCCTCCTCGGCTTGGCGCTCGGTGTGCGCAAGCAATCCGTTCAGTTCCTCGACCAACGGTTGGACTTCGAGCGGAAGCGGCTCGGTCACTCGGTTGGCTCCGGAATTGCGCATTTTCTGCAGCGCCAGCCGAACCCCGCGCAAAGGACCGAGTCCGAGCCAGGTCTGGAGCATGGCCATGACCAGCAGGCCCAGGCCAAGGACCGCAAAGCTGCGCACCAGTATACGCCGGACGCGGCCGATCTGGTCGTCGAGTTCGGACCTGCGCTCGGCCACGCTAAACCACCAGACGGTCTCGCTGCCCGGCAATTTGATCGACCGCTCAATCACCCGCAGCGGTTCGCTGGGGAATTGGTTGCTGTCATAGACGTGGGCATCCATGTCGAGATGATTGGTGCGCACATCGAGCGTACGGTCCCACAGCGAACGCGAGGGAAAATCGTCGTGTCCCTCGCCCCGAATCTGCCAGTATAGCCCGCTGTTCGGCTCCAGCAGGCGTTGGTCGCCAAGCGGGCGGTTGAGAAATACTTCCCCATCCGGACCGACTTCGGCCGAGGCGATCATGCCGTTAAGCAGGTTGGAAAGCTGCGCGTCGAAATTGCGGGTGACCTGGTTGGTCAGCGTGCGGTCCAGCGCAACCCCGCCGCCAAGCAGCAGGATCAGGATCCAGGCGGTCGAGATGAGCAGGATGCGCCGCGACAGCGAACCCGTGTGCTGGATCGCGCTTGCGGGCGCTGGCGCAGAATCCTTGCCGCTCACCTTCGCCCCAGACGTCGCTTATCAACCCCGGCCCGGGCCGGCCGGATCGTCGAGGCTGTAGCCAAGGCCGCGGATCGTGGTGATCACGTCCGGTCCCAACTTCTTGCGGATGCGGGTCACGAAAACCTCGATCGTGTTGGAGTCGCGATCGAAGTCCTGGTCGTAGATATGCTCGATCAGTTCGGTCCGGCTGACGACCTTGCCCTTGTGGTGCAGCAGGTACGACAGCAGCTTGTACTCCTGCGCGGTCAGCTTCACCGGCTCGCCGTTCAGCGTGACCCGGCCCGCGCGGGTATCCAAGCCCACGTCACCGGCAGTAAGTTT
>CAZNBX010000290.1:0-2389 GCA_964571305.1 uncultured Novosphingobium sp. | reverse complement strand
ACGGCATCACGGTTTGACAGGAACACATCGCGCCACATCGTCGGGTCTGATGCGGCGATGCGGGTAAAGTCGCGGAAACCGCCCGCCGAATACTTGATCACTTCGCTTTGCGTCACGCCTTCCAGATCATCGGCGGTGCCGACGATGGTATAGGCGATCAGGTGCGGGAGGTGGCTGGTCACGGCCAGCACCATGTCATGGTGCTGGGGGTCCATCAGGTCGACCTTGGCGCCGAGCGCCTGCCACAGGTCGGACAGCGCTTGCACCTGCGCCGGATCGGCGCCGGCAGGCGGAGTGATGATGCACCAGCGGTTGTGGAACAGCGAGGCAAAGCCGGCATCGGGGCCGGAACGCTCGGTCCCGGCGACCGGGTGGGCCGGGATCACCGCTACGCCGGGCAGGGCGGCGGCAAGCGCTTCAGCCACAAACTGCTTGGACGAGCCGACGTCGCTGACGACAGCGCCGGGCTTCAGATGCGGGGCAACCTCTGCCGCGACAGCGCCCATGGCGCCCACCGGAACGCAGAGGATGACGAGGTCAGCTTCGCGGACCGCATCGGCAATCGTGTCGCAGACCTTGCCGGTCAGTCCGCGCTCTGCCGCGCGGGCGCGGGTGGCGGGATCGGCGTCGAAACCGGTGGTCGCAAGGTCGGGCAAGTGCTGGCCCAGCGCCAGACCGACCGAACCACCGAGCAAGCCGAGGCCAATGATGGCAACCGCACGAAAGCTCATTATGCCTGCTCCGCCAGATCGCTGAGGATCGCGGCGATCGCCTGCATCTGCTCGCTCGTGCCGATCGTGATGCGCAGGCCATGGCCCAGGCCCTGGCCGGGCAGCCAGCGGGTGATGTAGCCCGCATCGGCCAGGCCCTTGTAGGCCGCTTCGCCGGTCAGCTTGCCCTCGAACAGGACCATGATGAAGTTTGCCTCGCTTGGCACAACGCTGATGCCGCGGTTGCCCAGCGCTGCCAGCGAGGCGACGAATTCGCCGCGTACCTTGGCATTGTGCAGGCGGGAATGGGTGACGAAGTCCTGATCTGCCAGGGCAACCAGAGCCATGGCCTGTGCCTCGTTCGAGACATTGAAGGCCCCGCGAATGCGGTTGAGCACTTCGATAACCGCGCGCGGACCGGTGCCCCAGCCGACGCGCTCACCCGCGAGGCCATAGGCCTTGGAGAAGGTCCGGGTGACCAGCACGTTCGGCTGGTGGGCGGCCAGTTCGAGCGATCCGTCGTCCAGTTCCGGCGCGACATATTCGGCATAGGCCTGGTCCAGCACCAGCAGCACGTCGGCGGGCAGGGCGGCGTGAAGCCGCGCCACTTCCGCGCGGGGCAGGTAGGTGCCGGTCGGATTGTTCGGATTGGCGACGATCACCACCCGGGTGCGCGGGGTGACCGCGGCGAGCATCGCATCGACATCGGTGCCATAGTCCCTGGCTGGTGCCTCGACCGGCTGCGCACCGCAGCGCCGCGCGACGATGTCATAGAGCGAGAAGGAATACTGCGAGAACAGCACTTCGTCGCCGGGGCCGGCATAGGCGCTGGCAGCGAGATAGAGCAGTTCGCCCGAGCCTGAGCCCATGATCACGCGGCCCGGTTCGATCCCGTGCATTGCGCCAAGCGCTTCGCGCAGGGCGGTGCTGTCACCATCGGGATAGAGCGCGGGATGAACTGCCTCGGCGCGTGCTGCCAGCGCCTTGGGGCTACAACCCAGTGGGTTCTCGTTGGCCGAAAGCTTGACCAGCGGACGACCATCCGCACCGGCGCTCTTGCCGGGGACATAGGTGTGGATCGCGGCGATCCAGGGCTTGGGAGTTGGGCTCGCAGTCATCGCGCGCTGCCCTTAGCAGGCTTGCCGGGAATTGACAGCCCGCTTCTCCTCCCCCAATCGGCAGGAATGGCAGCCGCCGAACTCAACATTGCAAACGCTACGCTGGTACTTCCCGCGCCGCTGCCGCTTGACGGGGGGCAGAGCCTCGACCGTGTCGAAGTGGCCTATGAGACCTACGGCACGCTCAATGCCGACAAGTCGAACGCGATCCTGATCTGCCATGCCCTGACCGGGGACCAGTACGTCGCCAGCCCGCACCCGATTACGGGCAAGGCCGGCTGGTGGTTGCGTACGGTCGGGCCGGGCAAGCCGATCGATACCGACCGGTTCTTCGTGATCTGCGCCAACGTGCTGGGATCGTGCATGGGCACGACCGGCCCGGCCAGCCTGGCGCCGGATGGTAAGCCCTATGGCATGCGGTTCCCGGTGATCACGATCCGCGACATGGTCCGCGCCGAAGTGGCACTGCTCGACGCCTTGGGGATCGGACAGCTTCATGCCGTGGTCGGCGGTTCGATGGGCGGGATGCAGGCGCTGTCCTTCGCGGCCAACTGGCCAGAG
>CAZNBX010000289.1:2104-2402 GCA_964571305.1 uncultured Novosphingobium sp. | reverse complement strand
CTGCGGCGGGCTTCGTCCATCGCGGGGTTCCAGCGCTTGTCCTCGCCCCAGTTGTCGGCGATCTGGCTGGGGCTGGCCCAATAGCCGACGGCGAGACCGGCGGCATAGGCCGCGCCCAGCGCGGTCGTCTCGACCACCTTGGGGCGGACCACCGGCACACCGAGGATGTCGGACTGGAACTGCATCAACAGTTCGTTGACAACCATGCCGCCATCGCTGCGCAGTTCGCGGATCGCCACGCCGGAATCGGCGGTCATCGCGTCGCCAGCCACGACGGGTACGGGCACCACGCAAGTCC
>CAZNBX010000289.1:294-2094 GCA_964571305.1 uncultured Novosphingobium sp. | reverse complement strand
CTTCCCTGCAAAGCGCGTCAGGCCCGCAATCACCCCGCGCGCGCTGGCATCCCAGTGCGGCGCGTAGAGGCCGGAAAAGGCCGGGACGAAATAAACGTCACCATTGTCGGTGACGCTGCCAGCCAGTTCCTCGATCTCGCTGGCGTGTTCGATCAGGCCCAGGTTGTCGCGCAGCCACTGGACCAGCGCCCCGGCGATCGAGATCGAGCCCTCCAGCGCATAGACCGCCGGTGCATCGCCCAGCTTGTAGCCCAGCGTGGTCAGCAATCCGGCCTGTGACGGAAACGGCTTTTCGCCGGTGTTCATCAGCATGAAGCTGCCGGTGCCATAGGTGTTCTGCGCCTCGCCGGGAGCCAGGCAGGCCTGCCCGAACAGCGCGGCCTGCGGGTCGCCGAGGATGCCCGCCACCGGTACCCCATCAAGCACGCCGGTGCAGGTACCATAGACTTCGCTCGAGCTGCGGATCCGCGGCAGGCAGGCGCGCGGAACGTCGAAGGCGGCAAGGATTTCCTCGTCCCAGTCGAGCGTTTCGAGGTCCATCATCTGGGTGCGCGAGGCATTGGTGACGTCGGTCACGTGCAGTCCGCCCTGGGGACCACCCGTCAGGTTCCAGGTCAGCCATGTGTCGATATTGCCGAACAACAGTTCGCCCCGCGCCGCGCGATCCCGAGCCCCGGGCACATTATCGAGCAGCCAGCGCAGCTTCAGTCCGGAAAAATAGGTCGCCAGCGGCAGCCCGGTGCGGGCGCGAAAGCGATCCTGACCGCCCTCGGCCTCGAACCGGGCGACGAGCTGTTCGGTCCGCGTGTCCATCCAGACCAGCGCATTGTGGACCGGCTGGCCGGTCTGGCGATCCCACAACACCGTGGTTTCGCGCTGGTTGGTGATGCCCACGGCGGCAAGGTCGTGCGCGGCGATGTTGGCATGGGCCAGCGCGGCGCCGATCACGTCGCGGGTATTGGTCCAGATTTCAAGCGCATCATGTTCGACCCAGCCCGGCTGCGGCATGATCTGCTCATGCTCGGTCTGTGCCAGGGCGACGATTCCGCCCTTGGCGTCAAAGATGATGAACCGCGTGCTGGTGGTCCCCTGGTCGATCGACCCGATATAGCCTTGCATCTGCCGCCCTTGCGTTTTCCTTGCCCGAGCTATGCCATTTCCTCGCCCGCCTTCCAATCGGGCAATTGAGATAGCCTACCGATGTTCAAAGGTTAATTGAAGTGCTCCGTATTTTTTCTTAATGCCTTGTTACCCATGATAAACCTAGGCGTCGCTAAAGAGGCCTAGCACGGTCCAGACCGTGCAGTCTCCTGCCTGACGCGACAAGCGTCTCCCGTCACTGCCCCGGCCGGTCCTGATCGGTCGGGGCTCCCGGTTTCAGGGCAGCGCAAATCCCCCCAACTCCAAAAGAAAGGGGCCCCGGACACGTCCGGAGCCCCCAAGCATCCCCTCCCAGGATGGCTTAACTACTTAGAACTTCATGCCCGCGGTGACACCAAAGCGGCGCGGCTCGAGGGTGAAGATGTTGGTGTAGTTACCCGAGGACTGGTCGGTCACGTAGAGACCGGTGATCGAGTCCTTGTCGAACAGGTTCTGAACCCAAACGCGAGCAAACCACTTCTTGTCGGCACCGTCCAGCTGCAGCTGGGCGTTGACCTGGGTGAAGCTGGGCACTTCGTTGACGGTACCGCCAAAGATGTTGCCCACTGACTTGCCGGTGTAGACGAAGTCCGCACGCGGGGTCAGGGTCAGTTCGCCGAGCGAAGCGGCATACTGCGCACCCGCCGAGAACTTGTAGTC
>CAZNBX010000289.1:0-284 GCA_964571305.1 uncultured Novosphingobium sp. | reverse complement strand
GCCGGCAGAGCTGCGGAAACGCTGAAGGCACCCGTCGAGTTGATCCCCGAACCCGACGGGAAGGCGGTGGTCGGCTGAAGGCCGGCCCCGGCATTGCCGGTCACCACACCCGCGTTGATCAGGTTGTTCACCCCGTTGACGAAGGCGTTGACCCCCGCAACGTTGCCGGTGTTGGATGCCACGGCACAGTTTGAAGAATTGGTGATGTCCTTGATGATCACCGCATCGGCCCGGCCCGCGCCAAAGTCACGCGGATTGCAAAGCAGCTTGTCCTGCGAAACTTC
>CAZNBX010000288.1:0-2402 GCA_964571305.1 uncultured Novosphingobium sp. | reverse complement strand
ATGCCGATGGCGGCGACGTGCTGGTCCTGCCGGACAAGGTCCTGATCGGCCTTTCGGCACGAACCGACCGGACCGGAGCGCAGGCGTTGGCTGGGTTGCTGGAGCAGCTGGGCTACCGCGCCGAAGTGGCCGCGACGCCCAAGGAAGTCCTGCACCTCAAGACGGCCAGCTCGCTGCTCGATGAAGAGACTGTCCTGTCCACCCGCGCCTTGGCCGCGACCGGCATCTTTGCCGGTTACCGCGTGATCGAAGTGCCCGAGGGCGAGGAAGGCGCGGCGAATGTCCTGCGCCTCAACGACCGGGTCATTGCCGGTGCTGGCCATCCCGGCGTGCTTGAAGCGCTCGACAAGCACGGCCTCAAGGTCGTGGCTCTGCCGAACAGCGCGATTGCGGCGATCGATGCCGGGTTCACCTGCATGTCGCTGCGCTGGCGGGCGGTCTAGCCCCGGGAACCAATCGGCGCGACAAGCATAGTCTGAAGGGCTGACCCTTGGGAAAGGAGGCCCTTTGTGACCTATTGCGTCGGAATGCTGCTCGACCGCGGGCTTGCCTTGATGAGCGACACCCGCACCAATTCGGGCGTCGATAACATTTCCACCTTTCGCAAGATGCACATGTGGTCCGTTCCCGGGGAGCGGATCGTGGTGATCATGACGGCGGGAAACCTGGCGACCACGCAGGGCGTAATCAGCCAGATCGAGGAACGCGACAAGCCCCATGCCGAACGTCACAATATCTTGCTCCAGGCCAGCACCATGTTCCAGGTGGCGAACACGGTCGGCAAGCTGCTGCGCGAAACCATCGCGACCATCGACGAGCGCAATGGCGAGGACGGCTCGGGCACCTTTTCCGCCTCGATGATCGTTGCCGGCCAGATCAACGGCGGCGCGCCGCGTCTGTTCCTGATCTATCCGGAGGGCAATTTCATCGAGGCGAGCTTTGACACGCCGTTTTTCCAGATTGGCGAGACGAAGTATGGCCGCCCGATCATCATTCGCGGCTATGACCGCGACATGGGCTTTGAAAACGCGGTGAAGCTGTTGATGGTCAGCTTCGATTCCACGATCAAGGCGAACCTCTCGGTCGGCCTGCCGCTGGACCTGCTGTTGATCGAGCGCGACCGGTTCGAACCATTGCACCAGCGCCGGATTGTCGGGCAGGACCCTTATTACCAGGCTCTGTCGGAGGAGTGGAGCGATGCTTTGCGCAAGGCGTTCTACTCATTGCCGGACTATAGCCTGGACAGCTGACTATCTGCAGAAGGCGCTGCCGCTCAGTTCCAGATGGAGGTGGTCCGAATGTGCAGCGTTGTAGGCGGGGCCCAGGACCGTGCCAAACCGTTTGCAGGCGCTGGCCTGGATCGTGGCGAAGAACTGACGCACCTGGGGTGAAGGGTCATGCCAGTTGCCGGAAACGGTGATGCGCCGGCCGTCGGCCAGGACAAAGCCCGACACATCAATAGCGCCTGCGGTCGCGTGGGCGCTGCGGCGCTCCGATCCGGCGACGTTGCGGCAGCTGTAGCTACCCATGGTCTCGATCCGGACGATTGGGCTGCCGAGGATCTGCTGTGCCGCGCGGTCGGCGCCAAAGCGGGCCCAGCCGGCAAAGGTTTCGGCGAGCGGGCAGGTGACCGGGCCAAGGTTGCTCAGCGCGAGCCGGGCATCGTCGCTTTTCAGCGCGGAAAGCTGCACCGTGCCCAGCGTGGAGCACCCGGCACCGTAATACTTGTCCGGCAGGGGAGAGAATGCCGCCTTGCTCGCGCCCAGATCGGCCAAGCAGGCCCGGATGTCCGGGCGCGGCGTCAGAACGCTGGTTGATTGCCTCACTTTGCCGCGCTGGGGCGCATCCTGAGGCACGGCGCTGCACCCGCCGACAATCACGGCCAGTGCCATTGCAATCAGGACAGGTCGCATGTCCATGAATTCCAAATGCTTGCTTTGCGGCCAGCGAGCCGCGCTTTTGCAAATAGCATAAATTCGTATCCCAAGCACTGGATTTGCTTGACTCGCGGCGGGCCATCTCACAGGGCGGCTCCGGGCCACGCGGTCCCAACGCCGCGCGAGCTCTCTGTGAGGAGAGTCTTAAATGACTGATATTGTGAAGCCTGCGGCCAAGCCCGCGCGCCCGTTCTTTTCTTCCGGTCCCTGCGCCAAGCCGCCGGGCTATTCCCCCGAAAAACTCGCCACCGAATCGCTGGGCCGCTCGCACCGCGCCAAGATCGGCAAGACGCGCCTGCAGTACTGCATCGACCTGATGCGCGAAGTGCTGGGCCTGCCCGATACGCACCGGATCGGGATTGTCCCCGGCAGCGACACCGGCGCCTTCGAAATGGCAATGTGGACCATGCTCGGCGCGCGCGGCGTTTCGATGCTGGCCTGGGAAAGCTTCGGCGAGGGCTGGGT
>CAZNBX010000287.1:0-2426 GCA_964571305.1 uncultured Novosphingobium sp. | reverse complement strand
AAGGAGACGAAAATGCCCAAGCTCAAGACGAAGAGCGGCGTCAAGAAGCGCTTCAAGCTCACGGCAACCGGCAAGATCAAGCACGGCGCCGTTGGCAAGCGTCACCGGCTGATCAGCCACAACGCCAAGTACATCCGCCAGCACCGCCGGACCGACACGATCTCTGACGCTGATGCGAAGGTGATCAAGAAGTGGGCGCCCTACGGGCTGAACTGAGGAGTACTGAAGTATGGCACGTGTCAAAAGGGGTGTTACCACCCGCGCCAAGCACAAGAATATTCTGGAACAGGCCAAGGGTTACCGCGGCCGTCGCAAGAATACGATCCGCGTTGCGCGCCAGGCCGTCGAAAAGGCTGGCCAGTACGCTTATCGCGACCGCAAGGTTAAGAAGCGGACCTTCCGCGCTCTGTGGATCCAGCGCATCAACGCTGCGGTCCGCGCCGAAGGCCTGACCTATTCGCAGTTCATCCACGGCACCAAGCTGGCCGGCATTGAACTGGACCGCAAGACCATGGCGGACCTCGCCATGAACGAAGGCGGCGTGTTCAACGCGGTTATCGCTCAGGCCAAGGCTGCCCTGCCGGCCTAAGCCGACAGCAGTAGCGAGAGACAGAAGCGCGGGTACGGCAAGTCCGTTCCCGCGCTTTTTCTTTTGCGATCAAGCACAAAGCGCTTGCACCAACCCCCGGCGTTATGCACTATCGCTCAAGTACTGCATATAGTTAACTGTATGTAAATGCAGGACAATTTGCAATTACAGGGGCTGGTATTTTGTCGTGCTGACACCGGGACAAACGCAACAGATCAACACGCGCTTCTTCCGACCCTCAGCGGATGTCGCCCCTTATATTACCAGCTTCTATCATATCGACTTTGCAATCGGTGCGGACGAAGTGGTGACCGACTGGCTCCACCCGGAATGGGGCAATATCCGTTTCGCCCAGGATGAACGCTGGTCGATCGGCGTTGACGATCAGTTCAAGCCCCTGCCCCCGCAAGTCGGCACCGGGCCCACCAGCCACACCGTCGCCTTTCGCGTCCAGGGTCCGACCCGCGTCTGGGGCGTCGGTATTCTGCCGCGTGGTTGGTTGCGATTGATGGATGCGCCAGCCAATGGTCTGGCCGACACGACCATGGAGTGTACGCCCGCTTCGCCCTTCGCCGGATTCGTTGGCTTGCGTGAAGCAACCTTCGGCAAGGAGCCGGATCCGGTGGCTGAAGCGGCTCGAATCAACGAATTTCTGCGTGCCATCCTGGCCAAGCGCCCACCACACGAGGATGAAGCGCGGATCCGCAACATCCACACGGCCTTGTTCGACGACAACATTCGATCGGTTGCCGATCTGGCGGCCCGGATCAACATCTCGTCGCGCTCGCTTGAGCGGATATCGTTACGGGCCTTTGGCTTCCCCCCGAAGCTGCTGATGCGACGCCAGCGCTTCCTGCGCAGCCTGTCGCAGTTCCTGCTCGATCCCTCGCGGTCCTGGATCAAGACGCTGGATGAGGACTATGTCGACCAGGCCCACTTCGTCCGCGACTTCAAGAAATTCATGCGGATGAGCCCCAGTGCCTACGCATCCCTCGAACACCCGGTCCTCGGATCGGCCACCCGGATTCGGACTGCCACTGCCGGGGCGCCAGTCCAGGCGCTACATCGCCCCGACCAGCCCACCTGAAGCACCCACAAGTCAGGCTTCCCACCAGCCTGACGCAAAGGCATTTTGACTTGGCGCGCGGCTTGGCTAAAGGCCGGGGCTCGATTGCCAACAACAGGTGGAATTCAGGCCCGTGGACCATTCAGCAACCCGTGAAGAGGCGCTGGCGCGCATAGCCGCCGTGCAGGATCTCGACACGCTGGAAAAACTTCGGGTCGAATATCTCGGCAAGCAAGGTTCGATCTCGGGCCTGCTCAAGACCCTGGGCGCGATGTCGCCGGAAGACCGCCCAGTTGCGGGCCCGCACATCCACGCTCTGCGCGAAGGCGTGACCGATGCGCTTGCCGCACGCAAGGCCGCGCTGGAAAACGCCGCTCTGGAAGCGCAGCTTGCCAGCGAGACGGTTGACCTGTCCCTCCCCGCTCCCGAGAGCCCGCGCGGCACGATCCACCCGGTCAGCCAGGTGATGGACGAACTCGCCGAAATCTTTGCCGACATGGGCTTTGCCGTGGCGACCGGTCCGGAGATCGAGGACGACTGGCACAATTTCACCGCGCTCAACATTCCGGAAAGCCATCCGGCCCGCGCGATGCACGACACCTTCTACTTCCCGGACAAGGACGGCGAAGGGCGCGACATGCTGCTGCGCACCCACACCAGCCCGGTGCAGATCCGTTCCATGCTGGCGCAAGCCGCGCCGACCCGTATCGATGCCCCGGGCCGCGGCTGTCGCAAGGACGGGCGCGCCGCCCACAACCCGATGCTCCACCC
>CAZNBX010000286.1:0-2471 GCA_964571305.1 uncultured Novosphingobium sp. | reverse complement strand
CGCGGCCCATCGCGGCGCGGAAGCCGACGTGGGCAATGCGGCGCACTTCGTCCTCGGCATAGGACATCAGGTCCCAGCCCTGGCGACGGCCGTCCGGCAGGGTGCGGATGCCCTTCTCGCCAAAATAGACGTCGCCGTTAAGTTCGCGGACGATCAGCAGATCAATCGCGCCGGCAACTTCCGGGCGCAGCGCCGAGGCGTCTTCCAGACCAGCGAAAACCTTGGCCGGGCGCAGGTTGGCGAACAGGCCCAGTTCCTTGCGCAGGCCAAGGATCGCCTGCTCCGGGCGCAAGTGGCGTTCGAGGTTGTCGCAATCGGGATCGCCGACCGCGCCGAACAGGATCCCTTCGGCCGAACGCGCCACTTCCAGCGTTGTTGCGGGCAGCGGGTGGCCGTGCTTCTTGTAGGCCGCGCCGCCGACGTCGCCATAAACCAGTTCCAGCCCGGGCAGGTCGAGTGCTTCCAGCACCCGGATCGCCTCGCGGGTCACTTCGGGGCCAATGCCGTCACCGGCGAATACCGCAATCTTCATCTTTGTATCACCCCAAGTTTGGCAGAAATCAGCCGATCCGCGCCAGCCGCTCGCGCAAGATAGCGCGCGCGCCCATAACATCGCCGTGCCGATCTGCAAGCAGGTAGCGTTCGAGCCGTTGGCCCTGGGCATCGAATTCGGCCAACCCAGCCTCCGGATCGGGCGGTGCGCCGCCATAGCCAAGTTCGCGCAGCAACAGCGATTCATAGGCGACCAGCCCAGGCAACCAGCCGCGTGCCGAGGGTGCATGGCAAATCGCCGCGAGCAGCCCGGACAGCGCCAAGAACAGCGAAGGATAGGGATGTCGTTCGGGCAAGGCGGCGGTGGTCAAGGCGGTGACCCAACTGATGGCCGCTGCGGGAAGCGGCTCGGCCAGCCACGGCGCACGGCTGTCGAGCAGTTCTACCCGTCCGAACGGCAACTGGCTGTCGCTCTTTGAGCGGACCTCCGCTTCGACCAGGTTGCCGGGGATCAGCACGGGCCGCAGCTGTCGCCCGCGTCCGCCCGCAACATAGCAGGCCTGCATGCCATGATCCTCGGTCAGCAGCCGCGCGATCACCGCCGTCTCGCCATTAGGCCGGCAGGCACAGATTATTGCGGGCGCGCGAAGCTGCATCGGCGCGGTGTGGCGGGAATGGCGGCGGAGCGCAACTGCCCCGCGCGCTAGTATGCGATTACTTCTTCGGCTTGGTGTTCAAGGCCGCTTCCAGCGCCTCGATCCGGGCCTTGAGCGCTTCGTTCTCTTCCCGCGCCTTGGCCGCCATCAACTTGACCGTGTCGAATTCCTCGCGGCTGACGAAGTCGAGCCCGCCAAGGCCTTCCTTCATCCGTTCGCGCGCGGCGTCGCGGGCTTCGCGGCCCATTCCGGCAACGGTTCCGGCCGCGCTGTTCAGCAGCTTGGCAATATCGGCGATCAGGGGGTTTTCGCTCTGCATGGCGGCTAGATGGTCCTTTGCGCGGCGAGGATCAAGAGGCGAGCGCGACTTGCGCCCCGACGGCTTCTTCCGGGTTGGCCTGAACGAACTGCCAGTTGAGCACGGCGGCGAAAAGCACCCAGGCCAGATAGGGCGCCAGCAGCAGGGCCGCGAGTGGCCGCACGCGGTAGAACAGCACGACCGTCGCCAGCACCGCCACGTCTATCGCCAAAAGCAGGTAGAGCGCCGGAACCAGCAGTTGCATGCCGAAGAACACCGGCGACCAGGCCAGGTTAAGCAGGAACTGGACTGCGAACACGCCAATCGCCAGGGCGCGCCCCGGCGCGCCCCGGGCGGTGACGACCATGGCCAGTGCCACGCCCATCAGCAGGTACAGCACGGTCCAGACGATCCCGAAGGCCGCAGGCGGCGGATAGATCGCGGGCTTTTCCAGGCCGGCGAACCAGAAATTGTTCTCACCGCTGTTCGACATAATGCCCGAAATCGTCCCGAGCAAAAGTAACAGCGGCGCCAGGAACAGCGACCAGCGCAGCAACGAAGCCCTCAATTGGCCCGGCGAAGCAAGTTCAGTCATTGCGGAAACCTCGAATCACTGCGCAATTTCCGTGTGATACTGACGAGAGGCCGCGCGTGTGGCAATCCGTCACTATCCGCGCTGGGCAGAGATCAGGAACTCGACATTGCCTTCAGGGCCCTTGATCGGGCTTTCGACGATGCCCTGGACCTGCCAGCCCAGTCCTTCCAGCCAGGCGCGAACCTCGTCGCAGACGCGGGCGTGCAGCGCCGGATCGCGCACAACCCCGCCCTTGCCCACTTCGGCGCGACCGACCTCGAACTGCGGCTTGATCAGGGCGACGAGCTGGCACTTCGGCGCCGCCAGTTTCAGCGGCACGTCGAGCACCTTGGCCAGCGAAATGAAGCTGGCATCGCAGACCACCCACGAACAGGGCGCGGTAATATGCTTGGGCGTGAGAACGCGAGCGCTGGTCTGTTCCAGCACGGTG
>CAZNBX010000285.1:0-2494 GCA_964571305.1 uncultured Novosphingobium sp. | reverse complement strand
GCACGCGGGCATTGGTGAAGACGCAGACTTCGGCCGCGACCTGCATCGCGCGGCGGGCAATCTTTTCGGCGTCGGCTTCATAGTCGTCGAGCGCCTTGGCAGCAGAGAGCGCATAGTTCCCGCCCGAGCCGATCGCGGCAATGCCGTGTTCCGGCTCCAGCACGTCGCCATTGCCGGTCAGGATCAGCATCGTGTCCTTGTCGGCTACGATCATCAACGCTTCGAGGTTGCGCAGGTACTTGTCGGTCCGCCAGTCCTTGGCCAGTTCGACCGCGGCGCGCATCAGCTGGCCACGGGCGGCTTCCAGCTTCTTTTCCAGCCGTTCGAACAGGGTGAAGGCATCAGCCGTGGCGCCGGCGAAACCGGCAATCACGCTGCCATCGCCAATGCGCCGAACCTTGCGAGCATTGGGCTTCATCACGGTGTTGCCCATGGAAACCTGACCATCGCCCGCGATGACGGTCTTGCCGCCCTTTTTGACGCCGATGATGGTGGTGCCGTGCCACTGGACCAGGCCATGGCTGGAGTGAGGATCAGTCATGCGCCGGATATATGTCTTATCCGGCGGTCTGCAAGTTAGCTGCCGTTGGGTCCGCCGCCGCCGGGAGCACCGGTGCCAGCCGCGCCGACCTGACCGATATTGCCGAACAGGTCTTCAAGGAAGGTCCGTTCACGCCCGAGAGTCGGGGTCTTCTTGCCATCCGGATTGATATTCGCGACCTTTTCCATGCCGGTCCGTTCGACCTTCGCCACGTTGCCCTTCTCGTCAAAGGTCAGCTTGACCAGCAATTGCTCGCTTGCCCTAGGGCGAGCGAAGGCAGCCTGGCGGGTCTTGGTCGAGATATAGTACCAGTCCTTCTGGCCATACTGGCTGATGAAGCTGGGACGACCGAGCATGCGTTCGACCGACATCTGGTTGTCGATCCCCGGCTGGACCGAATCGAGCAGGGTCGCATCGACCAGATAGCCGCGCTGATCCTTGATCGAGGCGCAAGCCGACAGTGCCAGTGCGGCAACGGCCACGCCCATGAAACGAACCATACCTTGCCCAACCATACGCTGCATCGTCGACCTTGCTCCGTCGCGCGGCCTTGCGGGATTGCCCGCACGGCCCCATTTACTCTATCGCGCAAGCCTTAGGCGGCCTTGGCCCTGCGCGCAATGCCGCCGCTTGGGCCTTGCCCCTTTAATGCCCGCTGAATGGAAGGAATTGCCCCGCAATGTCGCTGCTCAACCGCCTGCTTGGCCGCCCCGATCGTGGGC
This sequence comes from uncultured Novosphingobium sp., assembly GCA_964571305.1. Taxonomy (GTDB): domain Bacteria; phylum Pseudomonadota; class Alphaproteobacteria; order Sphingomonadales; family Sphingomonadaceae; genus Novosphingobium. The sequence continues at coordinate 1,231 of CAZNBX010000285.1, read as the reverse complement.
AGGAGCAGATCCGCCCGCTGTGGCACAAGGTGGTCGAACTGGCCCGCGATCCGGCGTGGTATCGCGACTGCGGCGTCGCCGACACGGTGCCGGGGCGTTTCGACGCGATCTCGCTGGTGGTTGCGCTGGTCATGCTGCGGATGGACGGAAAGCCCGAACTGCGCGCGCCCTCGGCCCGACTGACGGAGCTGTTCGTCGCCGACATGGACGGTCAGCTGCGCCAGAGCGGTGTCGGCGACCTCGCCATGGCCAAGCGCATGGGCAAGTTGATGAGCGTGCTGGCGGGCCGGATCGAAGCACTCAAGGCAGCGCTGGCTGAAGCAGACGATGCCGCGTTGATTGCTGCGGTCGAACGCAATGTCACCCTGAACGAAGACGCGGACAGCGCGGTCCTTGCCCGGCGGGTGAGGCACGTCGCCGCTTCGCTCGCTGAGGTCAGCGACGCGGACCTCCTGGCCGGAAAGATCACGAAATGAGCGAACTGTCCCGCCCCTGCGACGCCACCCGCCTGCCCAGCGCCGAGCAGGTGATCACCGCCAGCCCCGAAGAATGCGCGGCCCTTGCCAAGCGGTTCGGCCTGGTCGCCGTCAATGCACTTGAAGCACGGATCGCCCTTAAAGCAGACGGCCCGACCGTGCGCGCCACCGGGCGCTTCACTGCCGACATCGTGCAAAGCTGCGCCGTGTCGGGTGAGGACCTGCCGGTGAAGATCGCCGAACCCATTGCCCTGCACTTCGTCCCCCCGGCCGATTCACCGGAAAGCGAGGAAGAGATCGAGCTGGAAGCAGACGAACTCGACGAAATCGAGATGGAAGGCACCCGCTTCGACCTGGGTGAAGCCGTGGCGCAATCGCTCGCGCTGGCCATCGATCCTTACCTGGAAGGCCCGGGTGCCGATGAAGCCCGTCGCAAGGCCGGGATAGTCAGCGAAGGCACAAGCGGCCCGCTGGCCGATGCGCTGAAGGGTTTGCTGAAGAAGTAGACTTGGCGCCGATCCAAGTCGATCAGAACGGGATGTCGTCGTCCAGGTCGTCGGCGAAGCCGCCGCTGGGCTGGCCGCCGCCGAAGCTGCTGCCGCCTGAACGCTGACCGCCGCCAAAGTCGCCGCCGCCGCTGCGCTGGCCGCCACCGTAGTTGCCACCGCCGCCACCGCCCTGGCCGCCAGCACCCGGGGCACCGTCGAGCATGGTCAGAACGCCGCCCATGCCGCCGACCGAGATTTCGGTGGTAT
>CAZNBX010000284.1:0-2500 GCA_964571305.1 uncultured Novosphingobium sp. | reverse complement strand
CGGACGCGCCGCGTCCCGTCCTCACCTCCGACGCCGCCGGCGGCCCGGATGCGCTCGGCACCATAGCGCTTGGGATTGGCAAAGGCGTTGACCAGCAGCGTCGTGCAATCATCGAGCAGTGTCGCGCTGTCGCCATCCAGTGGCGTAATTCGCAAACGCGCCATGCCTGTCGCCAACCGGCTAGTCAGCCTGCCGAACTTCGCCAAGCGCATCCGCCCGCGAGAAACGGCGGATGGCACGATGCCTGCCGAAATAGCGGCGGCGATCAACACCAAAATCAAGGAAGATGATCCTGCGGGCGGCAAGGTCCTGCTCGACGGGATTGACGCCTTGCTCTCTCCCCAGGCCCGCGCCGAATGGCGTTCAAAGATCGCCTGGAGCTTCTACATCGAGAACGATGACGCCAGCGCATTTGCCGTTGCCCAGACCGTGCAGGATGGCCTTGGCCCGTGGGTAGCGGAAGGTTGGTGGATCGCTGGCCTCGCCGCGTGGCGGATTGGCGATTGCACCAATGCGGCCGACGCTTTTGGCCGCACCGCCCGGCTATCCGAGAACGCCGAACTGACCGCCGCCGCGCATTACTGGAACAGTCGCGCCCTGGTGCGGTGCCGCCAGCCGGAGAAAGCCTCGGTCCCGCTTCGCGCTGCGGCGCGAATGGACGAAACGCTCTATGGCATGCTCGCTGCCGAGCAATTGGGGATGAACCTTCCCAGCACCCACGAAGCGCCGGACTTCACACAGGCCGATTGGCAGCAACTGCGCGATGTTTCGAATATCCGGATCGCGGTCATGCTGGCCGAAATCGGCGAGGATGGATTGGCCGACGCAGTGCTGCCCCATCAGGCTCGGATCGGCGCGCCGGGGCAATCCCCGCCGCTCTCGCGCCTTGCCCGCAGCCTGGGCCTGCCGGGTACGCAGATGTGGATGGCCTACAATGCGCCGCCCGGTGGCAAGCCGGAGCCAGCCGCACGTTTTCCCACGCCTAAGTGGACGCCAATGGCAGGCTGGAAGGTCGACCCGGCGCTGATCTATGCCCACACCCTGCAGGAATCGATTTTCCGGACCAAGGTGGTCAGCCCAGCAGGTGCGCGCGGCCTGATGCAGATCATGCCCTCGGCGGCACGCGATCATGCCCGCGCCTTCGGGGTAAGCGGAGCGGCTGCCGATCTGGGCAAACCGGAAGTGAACCTGGCTTTCGGTCAGCGCCATCTGGAAATCCTACGCGACTCTCCGGGGACGCAAGGCCTGCTCCCCAAGGTCATGGCGGCCTATAACGCTGGCCTCACCCCGATCAGCCGCTGGCAGTTCGAGGTGAAGGACCAAGGCGATCCGCTGCTGTGGATCGAAAGCGTCCCCTATTGGGAGACACGCGGCTATGTGAACATCGTGATGCGCAATTACTGGATGTACGAGCGCCAGGCTGGTGGTCCGTCCGAAAGCCGCATGGCCTTGGTCCAGGGCATGTGGCCGACCTTCCCGGGGCTGTCCGGATCGAGGGCGGTGCGCATCGGCAAGGATGGAACCGTACTGCGCGGGCGGTGAGACTCTTGCGCAAACGTTCATCTTATGTTCTACTTAATGAATGCCGATTCCCGCAAAGGTCCACGGCCGCGGTGCGCAGTCTGCCGCGGTACCGCAGCGCTTTGGCCTTGCTAGCCGCGAGGCCGACGGCGACTGGCTTGACGCGCGCGAGGATCTTGACGGCCCAGGTCCAAAGCTGCGCACTACGGTAACCGAGGAGAAGGCGCGCTCGATCCTCTCGTTCAACCAGTCGCCCGACGTGCCGTTCGACCGTTCGGTCAATGCCTATCGCGGCTGCGAGCACGGCTGCATCTATTGCTATGCGCGCCCCACCCACGCCTATCACGACCTCTCGCCGGGTCTCGACTTTGAAACCAAGCTTTTCGCCAAGCCTGACGCTGCCGCCCTACTGCGCACGACCCTGGCCAAGCCCGGCTACAAGGTCGCGCCGATTGCCATGGGCACCAATACAGACCCCTACCAGCCGATTGAAGGACGCTACCGGATCACCCGGCAAGTGCTGGAACTGTGCATCGAAACACGCCACCCGGTGACGATTACCACCAAGAGCGCGCGGGTCGTGCGGGACATCGACCTGTTGACCGAAATGGCGCGGCTGAACCTGGTCGCGGTGGGCATATCCGTCACCAGCCTCGATCCGCGCCTGTCCGGCCTGCTCGAACCACGCGCTTCGGCTCCGGCAAAACGGCTCGAGGCGCTGGGGCAACTCGCGGCAGCTGGCGTGCCCAGCCATGTCGGGGTTGCCCCGGTGATCCCGTCAATCACCGACGAATTCATCGAGGGCATCCTTAGCGAAGCGGGCCAGCGCGGGGTCCAGACCGCCAGCTGGATCATGCTGCGCCTGCCGCACGAGGTTGCGCCGTTGTTCCGCGAATGGCTCGACGTCCACTTCCCGGACCGCGCGGCCAAGGTGATGAGCATCGTCCAGTCCGTCCGCAACGGCAAGGATAACGAGCCC
>CAZNBX010000283.1:0-2500 GCA_964571305.1 uncultured Novosphingobium sp. | reverse complement strand
ACCTGCGGACCTTCCCCTGCATCCGGCGCAAGGAACGCGACGGCGATCTTAAGCTGACCGGCGCGTTCTTTGCCATCTCCGACGGCGTGCTGCACGTCCTCGACGAGAAAAATGGAGAGTTCAGCCCGGTTTCCTGACTTCGTCGCAGTTTTCGGCGGTTGAGAAAACCATAACAAAAAGGGCGACCCGATCGGGCCGCCCTTTTTGTTTGGCGGTTTGCCGCCGACTACTGCGCGGGAGTAGCAGCCTTGCTCTTGGCATAGGCCGACCACAGGGCCGCAATCGGGGCGCGCAGGCCGGTAACCTTCGCAAAGGTAGCCTGGGCCTCAGCCGTCTTGCCGAGGTCAGCCTGGGCAATGCCGAGTCGGGTCAGTAGCCGCGGAGCGTCGGCGCCCGGCTTGGCCAATGCGAGCTGGTACAGCTCTTCCGCCTTCGCGGCCTGGCCATAGCTCAGGAAGGCGTCACCACCAGCCATGGCCGTCGCGGCGCTTGCGGTCGCAGCGCGGGCGTCGCGCTCAAGCCCGACAAGCGAAGCTTTGTCCGCTGCGATACGGCCAGAAGCGACCGTGCGCGCGTCGGAAACCGAAACGTCGCTGGTCTGGAGCTTACCCGAGGCAATGCCCAGTTCGATGATCTTGAGGGCTTCGGCGGGCAGACGACGCGGGTCGGCAGCCTGGATGTATTCGAAGTAATCGCGCGCTTCCGACCAGCTGCCGGTGCGCTCCATCAGGCGCATCAGGTCAAGCTGCTCCTGGTTCTGGAACTGGCTCATGTCTCGGACCACGGCGATGGCAAGGGCCCAGTTGTCCTTGGTCGGATAGCCTTCGACCAGCTTGGTCGAAAAACCAATGGCTTCCGGAGCCAGCTTGGCCTTGTAGGAAACGACGATGCCCTTGCGGATCCAGTCTTCCGGAGCCGCTGCGCCACGCTTGGCGATCGCTGCGTTGAGCACCTTCAGACCTTCGGCAGCCTGATTGTCGTTGATGTAGGCGTCGGCCAGCAGGCCATCGATACCGCCTTCGGTGTAACCGCCTGCGATAGCGCTCTGGAATGCGGCGCGGGCGCCGGCGTAATCGCGCATGTCATAGGCGAGGCCACCGATGTAGTAGCTGAACTTGGCGGCATCAGCAGCCGAAACCTTGCCGCTGTCGACCATGGCCTGAAGGCCGCGGCGCTGCATCTTCTTGTCATAAGAAAGCTGGCCCAGGGTCAGGCCAAGCTGCCCGGCAACGAACTTGTCGTCGGGGCTGGTGGCGGCGGTGAAGGCGTTTTCGACAAGCTGGTTCTCGGCGGTCACAACCGTGCCGAGTGCCGCGATCGCTGCATCGTACTTAGCGCGAGCTGCCTCACGGGCCGCCTTGCCCTGAGCGGCGCGATAGGCACCTTCGGCTGCAGTCACCGCAGCCCGGCCGTCGACCACGTCCTGGCGCTTGGCAGCGGCATCGAGGCCAGTCTTCGCGCCCATGTATGCAGGCATGAAGCCCTTCGACAGGGTGATCTTTGGCGCTTCGGCCTTCTTTTCCTTCTCCTTGGCCATTGCCGGGGTGCTTGCGCCACCAGCAGCGACACCCATTGCCAGGGCGAGGCCCAGAGCGGTGCGGGCGAAAAACTTGGCACGAACCATACGAACTCTTCTCCTTAGGCAGCCGCTACAGCGCTCAACCGCGCCGGAACGGGCAACTTCCTGCTCTGCCATAGGCCGCAGAGCGCCCGCTTGGCAACAGGTCAGCGCACTAGTTGCGCGCGTTTGAATGGCAATTGAACGAAGGCTCTTGTGCGCGTTCAGATTTGTTCCTCAAAGTGTGGAAAAAAAGCCGCTGGAGGCGGGTTTCGGGCTCGTTGCGCTGGCCTTGTCCGGGGCATTGTCCTAGGGCCGATAGACCGAATTTCCGTGACAACAGAACAAGTGACCCAAACCGCGTGAGCGACGACACCGAAATCCTTGAGCCTTCGTCCGAACCGACCGGCCCGCTGGGTGATTTCCAGCGGATCGACATCGTCGAGGAGATGAAGACGAGCTACCTCGATTACGCGATGAGCGTGATCGTGAGCCGTGCGCTGCCTGACGTGCGCGATGGCTTGAAGCCGGTTCACCGCCGCATCCTGTTCGCCAGCCAGGAAGGCGGCTTCGTTGCCGGCCGACCCTATCGCAAGAGCGCCAAGATCGTCGGTGACGTGATGGGTAACTATCACCCGCACGGCGACGCCGCGATCTATGACGCGCTTGCGCGCATGACGCAGGACTGGTCGATGCGCCTGCCGCTGGTCGACGGCCAAGGCAACTTCGGCTCGATGGACCCCGATCCGCCAGCCTCGATGCGCTACACCGAAGCGCGCCTGGCCAAGGTCGCAAACTCGCTGCTCGAAGACCTCGACAAGGATACCGTCGACTTCGTCGACAACTACGACGGTTCGCGCAAGGAGCCTTCGGTCCTCCCCGCCCGCTTCCCGAACCTGCTGGTCAACGGCGCGGGCGGCATCGCGGTCGGCATGGCGACGA
>CAZNBX010000282.1:0-2516 GCA_964571305.1 uncultured Novosphingobium sp. | reverse complement strand
TCGCTCAGCCGATGATGCCGAGGATGTCCGATTCCTTCATGATCAGCAGGTCTTCACCGTTGATCTTCACTTCGGTGCCCGACCACTTGCCGAACAGCACCTTGTCGCCAGCCTTGACGTCCAGCGGGGTAACCTTGCCGTCTTCGGCCTTGTTGCCGGCGCCCACGGCGACGACTTCGCCCTCGGCGGGCTTTTCCTTGGCGCTATCGGGGATGATGATCCCGCCAGCGGTCTTTTCATCGGCTTCGACGCGGCGAACAAGCACGCGATCGTGCAACGGACGGAAGCTCATGTGGATGTCCTCTCTACATGACAGTTGAATGCTCTTGGCACTCTCCACCCGAGAGTGCCAGCGGGGCGCATATGGGTGCACGTTCATTCCCCGTCAAGGCGAGTCCGGCAGGAAAAATTTCAAGCAGATAGAGGGGGCAGCAAACCCAGCGAGTCGCGGCGCTGCCAGCGATGATAAAGCAGCGCGGCGACCACCACCAGCCCTACTGCCAGGCCGAACCAGACTCCCAGTCCCCGCAGCGGCGTGAAGAAGCCAAGCACGGCCGAAGTCGCAAACCCGAACAGCCAATAGCCGGTCAGGGCGATGATCATCGGCACCCGTGTGTCCTGCAATCCGCGCAAGGCACCGGCCAGAACCGCCTGGACTCCGTCGAACAACTGGAACGCCGCCGCGACCATCAGGAACTGGACGGCAAAACCGACCATCGCGGCGTTTTCCGGCGCGTTGGGATCGACGTAGAGTTGCAGGACGAAGACCGGCGCAAAGATCATCAGCGCGGCGGGCAGGGCCATGTAACTCAGCGCCAGGATCAGCGCCGCGCGTCCGGCCCGGCCGATTGCCTCGCGGTCACCGGCACCAAAGAAATAACCGACGCGGATCGTCGCGGCCTGGCCGATCCCGAACGGAATCTGAAAGGCGAGCGCCGCGACTTGCAGCGCCACTGTATGCCCGGCCAGTTCCGCCTTGCCGATCAGGCCCATCAGGAAGGCGGCGCTGGAGAACAGCCCCCCTTCAGCAAGGATGATCAGGGCAATCGGCAAGCCAATCCGCACAACATCGGCAAAGCGGGACCATTCAGGGCGCCACCAGCGGCCAAATACCCGGTAGCGGCGCATGCGGCGGTCGCTCGCAATCACGGCGACGTAGGCCAGCAGCATGGCGACCGAGGTGATCACACTGGAGATCGCCGAACCATCGAGGCCCATGGCTGGCGCGCCGAAATTGCCGAAGACGAAAGCATAGTTGCCCAGGGCATTGACCACGATCGCCAGCACGGTGATCGCGGTGGCAAAGACGGGCCGCCCGAGGGTTGATACGAAGTTGCGTAGCACGCTGGCCATGATGTTGGGGATCATTGCCCAGAGCAGGATTTGCAGGAAGCGTCCGGCCTGCGCCGACACTTCCGGGTCTTGCCCGGTCGCGCGCAGGATCGCCTCGCCCTGGCTAGCCACGGCCATTCCAACCACACCGCAGCAGACCGCCAACCACAGCGCCATGCGCAGGGTCCGGCGCACTTCGCGCACGGCATGGGCGCGGCGGCCCAGCTCGGCCGCGATCAACGGTGCGCAGGCCCCGGTCAGGCCGGAAAAGCACCACATCATCAGGCCGAACAGCGTCGTCGCCAGCGAGGCCGCGGCGAGCGCCGTCTCGCCCAGCCGCGCCACGAAGATCACGTCGATCGCATAGATCAGCATCTGCAGCAGGTTCGCAGCCGCCAGCGGTACGGCCAGCCGCAGCGTCTCGCGCATTTCGATGCGCCGGGGATCGGGGATCGCGGCAGAAACCATAGCCCGCGGCGAATAGGCTGCCCTGCGCCATGCTCCAAGCGCAAAGACGCGCGAGGTGCATTCGGAACAACAGGTCCTGCGATAAAGGCAACAGCTTTTGCGACTTTGGGTCTTTTCGCCGGCCGAGATTGGGCGCAAGACGGGCAGGTAGATTTTCAGCGGTGCTGCAAGGGATCGAGCAGCACCATGCAACCAGAAGGAAGCCCGTCCGATGCGTTTGATCACCTCCGCAGCCCTCGCCGCCCTGGCCCTTTCGCTTTCCGCCTGCGGTTCGCCATCAGAGGAAAAGGCCGCTGAAGGCACCGCGACGACCAGCGAAGCCAGCCCGGCCGCGACGGTTGCCGATGCCAAGCCCGCCGCTTTCGCCCAGTGCGCCGCCTGCCACGCGGTCGAGCCGGGCAAGCACGGGGTCGGCCCCAGCCTCGCCGGGGTCTATGGCACCAAGTCGGGCGAAATCCCGGGCTATGCCTTCTCCGACGCGATGAAGAACGCGAACCTGACCTGGGACGACAAGACCCTGGACACCTACCTGACCAACCCGATGAAGGTCGTGCCGGGTACCCGCATGACCTATGCCGGCCTGGCCGATCCGGAACAGCGCAAGGCGATCATCGCCTATCTCAAGACGCTGAAGTAAAACCGGACTGCAAATCCAATTACGCAAGAGGGCCGGAGCGCAAGCTTCCGGCCCTTTTCGCATCCCCCGGCCCGACAAA
>CAZNBX010000281.1:0-2517 GCA_964571305.1 uncultured Novosphingobium sp. | reverse complement strand
GAGCGGCGCCTTGGCAAAGCCATAGCCCGGCATGTCGACCAGGCGCAGCCGCGTCGGGCTGCCGACTTCAAAGTAGTTGAGTTCCTGCGTGCGGCCCGGGGTGACCGAGGTGCGGGCAATCGACTTGCGCCCGGTCAGCGCATTGAGCAGCGAGCTTTTGCCCACGTTCGACCGCCCGGCAAAGGCGATCTCCGGCGGGCCCGGATCGGGCAGAAACTTGAGCGACGGGGCGCTGAGCAGGAACTCAACGCGCCCCGCGAACAGGCGCCGGGCCTCTTCCTTCAGATCGACCGGATCGGACACTGGCTTACTTTCCGCGCGCCTTGGCCCGCTTGAGGTCCGCCTCGTCCTTCTGCGCCTGCTCCTTGAGTTGCGGGTGCTTGGAATAGAGGTAGGCCTGTTGGGCGATGGTCAGGATATTGTTGGTGATCCAGTAGATCAGCAGGCCCGCCGCGAACGGCGCCATGACGAACATCATCATCCACGGCATGATCGCAAAGACCTGTTGCTGGACCGGGTCCATCTGGGCCGGGTTCAGCTTGAACTGCAGCCACATGGTCACGCCCAGGATCAGCGCCAGGATGCCGATGCCGAGGAAGCTAGGCGGGGTGAACGGAAGTAGGCCGAACAGGTTGAGGATGTGGAGCGGGTCGGGCGCGGAAAGGTCCTTGATCCACAGCGCGAACGGCTGGTGGCGCATTTCGACCGAGACGATCAGCGTCTTGTAGAGCGCGAAGAACACCGGGATCTGCAGGAAGATCGGCAGGCAGCCCGCAAGCGGGTTGACGCCTTCCTTCTTGTAGAGCGCCATGATCTCCTGCTGCTGCTTGGGCTTGTCGTCCTTGTAGCGTTCCTGCAGCGCCTTCATCTTGGGCTGGATCGCCTTCATGGCGGCCATGCTGGCGAACTGCTTCTGCGAGATCGGGAACATGATGCCCTTAACGATCACCGTCAGCAGCATGATCGCCAGGCCGAAGTTGCCGACCGTGCTGAACAGGCTCTTGAGCAGCCAGAAGATCGGCTTTTCGAACCAGCGGAACCAGCCCCAGTCGATGGCCAGGCCAAAGTTCGGAATGCCTGCCGCTTCATAGCGGTCGAGCACTTCGGTTTCCTTGGCCCCGGCGAACAGCTTGGTCACGCGGGTGCTCTGCTGGCCGGGTGCCACCGCGACCTGCGGATAGAACAGGTTTGCCAGGAAGATGCCATTGCCCAGGCTGCGGAAGTCGCTGCTCGCGCCTGCCTTTTCCGGGATCAGGGTGCTCATCCAGTAGATGTCGGTGAAGCCGACCCAGTTGGGCTGGCCTTCGCCTGCCATGGTGCCAGCCTCGACGACGTCCTTGTAGTTCGGGCCGAACGAAACGGTCCCGTCGAACGCGCCAAAGGGGCCGGCGTGGACGTTGAAGCTGTCCAGCGCGGCGGTCTTGTCGGTGCGGTTGAGCTGGGCAACGGGCTTGACCGCGATCGGTGCGCCGCCGGCATTGCTGACGCCCTGGGTGACGGTCAGCATGTAGTCCGCATCGATCGCGTAGGTCAGGGTGAAGGTCTGTCCGCCGCCGTTGTTCCAGCTGAGCGTGACCGGGGTCTGCGGGGTCAGCTTGGCTCCGGCCGGAGCGGTCCAGACCGTCTGGGCGGTGGGCAGGGCAATCGCTGGTGCGCCGTCGCCCATGGTCCAGCCGAACTGCGCGAACTGCTGCGCCGGGGTGCCGGCGGGCGAGAAGACGCGCTGCGGCCCCTGGGACTTGTCCAGAGTCGCGGTGTGGCGGTTGGTGGTGAGGTCATCGACCAGGCCGCCGGCCAGGTTGATCGAGCCGGACAGGCCCGGAGCCTCGATCCGGACGCGTGCCGGATTGGCCAGAACGGTCTTGATGTCCTGAGCCTCCAGCGCGATGTCGGCTGGGTTGGTCAGTCCGCCTTCGCGGGTCCGCTTGGGCGCATCGCTGGGCGTGGCGGCAGGGGCCGTCGCGGTCGCCACCGGCTTGGGCGGATTGGCGTTGGGATAAAGATACCGCATGGCCATGTCCCAACCGAGCAGGATGGCTACGGTCAGGACCCCGGCGAGGATCATGTTACGGTAATTGTGGTTGTCCACTGGGGGCCCCTGCATGGAAAAATCGTTCTTGGTCAGATGGGGAGGGATCAGCGCCGGTCAAGGCACCGGGTCGTAACCATGTCCACCCCACGGATGGCAGCGCAATATACGCTTAGTGGCCAGCCAGCCACCCTTAATCGCGCCATGCTTTTCCACGGCCTCGATCGCATACTGCGAGCAGGACGGGGCATAGCGGCAAGTGGGCGGCAGGATCAGCAGGCGCTTCACCGGCGCTTCCGGGGCGGATCGCCCTTGCCTTGCGCGGCGCGGGTGAGGGCCATCGCCAGTTCCTCGCGCAGCTTGGCAAAGTCACGCTCGATCCCGGTTTCACGTCCGATCATCACGTGATCATGACCAGGCAGGCCAGCCACGGGCAAGGCTTCACACAGCAGGGCGCGGAACCGGCGCTTCATCCGGTTGCGGACCAC
>CAZNBX010000280.1:0-2539 GCA_964571305.1 uncultured Novosphingobium sp. | reverse complement strand
TTACGGCCCCGCGTTTCCTAGCCAGCGAGAGGATCTGTTCCGATTGCGGCAGGTTTACCCCGCCCGCCAGCCAAGCGTTTAGCGCATCAAGTTCGATCTTGGGGGAGCCGGCGGCCAGGTAATATTCCGCCTTTGCGATCTGGTGCAGCGGGCCATCGGCGCGCTCGGCAAACATCGCCTGGACCTTGGCCCAATCGCTCCGTTCGATCGCATCGAATACGGCGGTGTAATAGGTCCGGTCGTCAGCACTGAGCAGGCTCGGCACCGCCGAGCGGTCGGCCCGCTTGGTGAAATATTCCATTGCGGCGGAATTGGCCTGAGCCGCCTGCGGAACCGCAAGGGCCGCAAGTGCCAGTGCCGCCCCGGCCAGCAGATGCTGTTTCGAAACCTTCACCAATAAACCCCGCTATGTCCCTTTTCGCGTCCTGCGTCAGGCCGTTTGCCAGTCCAGCAGTGCCCGCCACAGACCCGCCTTGCCCCGTGGCCGTGCCATCAGGGTGCCGAGCGCTGGCGCTGCCAGAGCCGGTATGCCGGTGCCTACTTGATAAAAAAGACGAGTAGGGTCAGCGCTTTTCGCCGGGTCGTTGCCAAGAAGCGACGAGACGTGCTTTCCAAAGGTGATCAGGCGCTGCGGCGCGGCCAGTGCGATGTGATGCAGGGTCAATTCACCCAGACCGCCAGCGGCCAGGCCGTCCCAATCGGGCAGTGGCATATGGCGCGGCAGCAGGCTGGCGACATAGGCCTGTTCGGGTTCGACACCGATCGCGCGCAGGATCGCATCGAGCAGGCGGCCTTCCTCGCCCGAGAGCAGGCGGTCCGAATCTGACGCTTCGGGATGGTCGACCAGGACCATGATCGGCGCACCTTGCGGTCCGCGCGGCGCGATCCGCGCAAAAACCTGTCCATTGTCGAGCAGGGGTTCGGACAGCCACCACCCCGCGAAACCGTCGAGCGTGGTCGGCCAGCTAGTCGGCTCGCCGCCAATTCGCTCCGCCGGGGGCGGAGGAGGCTTGGGTGCCATGACCAGCACCGGCGGCGCAGGCTCCGCCGTAGCGGCAGGCGCGGCTCCGGCCAGCCAATCGCGCGCTGCATCGTCGTAATCGAGATCGACGCCAGCCTCTTGCCACCAGTCAAGCGCGGCGGCGATTGCGGTAGACAGGTCGGTCCCGTTGGAAGAATTCTGGCCAGAGAAAGTCACGCGTCGGGTCTTGACCTGCCACGCGGCACCTTTCAAGGGTTTTCGCTGAAAGAATACCAACCAGACAGGGTGTGGGACCAGGGCCATGAGTGAACGCGAATCGATGCCGTATGACGTGGTGATCGTTGGGGGAGGGCCGGCCGGCCTTGCCGCCTCGATCCGCCTGAAGCAGGTCAATCCTGAGTTGTCGGTCTGCATCCTTGAAAAGGGTTCGGAAGTCGGCGCGCATATCCTTTCCGGCGCGGTTGTCGATCCCAAGGCGCTCGACGAACTGCTGCCCGACTGGCGCGAGCAGGGCTGCCCGATGGCGGAAACCCCGGTGACCGACAACTGGCACTGGGTCCTGACCAAGGGCAAGAAGATCTCGATTCCGCACTGGCCGATGCCTCCGTTCATGTCGAACGATGGCAACTACACCGGCAGCCTTGGCAACCTGTGCCGCTGGCTGGCGGGCAAGGCCGAAGAACTGGGCGTGGAAATCTTCCCCGGCTTCCCCGCCAGCGAAGTGCTTTTCAACGAAGACGGCTCGGTCAAGGGCGTGGCGACGCAGGACATGGGCGTGGCCCGCGATGGTAGCCACAAGGCGGACTATCAGCCGGGCATGGAACTCCACGCCAAGTACACCTTCTTCGCCGAAGGCGCACGCGGCCACCTGACCAAGCAGGTCAAGGCGCGCTACGACCTTGAAGCGGACTGCGAACCGCAGGTTTACGGCATCGGGATCAAGGAACTGTGGGACATCGATCCGGCCAAGCACGTGCCGGGCCGCGTGATTCACACCCAGGGCTGGCCGCTGTCGGAAAGCGATAGCTGGGGCGGCGGGTTCCTGTACCATCAGGCCAACAACCAGGTCGCGCTCGGCTTTGTCACCGCGCTCGATTACAAGAATCCCTACGTCTATCCGTTCGAGGAATTCCAGCGCTGGAAGCAGCACCCGGAAATCCGCGCGATCCTCGAAGGCGGTCGCCGCGTCTCGTATGGCGCGCGTGCGATCAACGAAGGCGGCTGGCAATCGGTGCCCAAGCTCGACTTCCCGGGCGGCGCGCTGATCGGGTGCTCGGCCGGGTTCGTCAATGTGCCGCGCATCAAGGGCAGCCATACCGCGATGAAGAGCGGGATGCTTGCCGCCGAGGCCGCCGCTGCCGCGATTGCTGAGGGCCGTGAGCACGATTCGCTGGCCGAATACGATGCCGCCGTGCGCGACAGCTGGATCGCCAAGGAACTCAAGCTGGTCCAGAATGCGGAGCCGCTGGTGGCCAAGTGGGGTGGCGATCTGGGGACGATCCTGGCCAGTGCCGACATGTGGCTGCGCACCCTGTTCGGTTTCGGCATTGCCAAGCC
>CAZNBX010000279.1:648-2556 GCA_964571305.1 uncultured Novosphingobium sp. | reverse complement strand
CCGACCTGCTCTCTACGTGGTACGGCGAAAGCGAGCAGCAAATCAGCCGCCTGTTCGCCCGGGCGCGGCAGGTGGCGCCCTGCGTGATCTTCATTGACGAGATCGACAGCCTGGTCCCGGCGCGCGGTTCGGGGGCTAATGAGCCGCAGGTTACGGCCCGCGTGGTCAACACCATGCTCGCCGAAATGGACGGGATGGAGGAATTGTCGTCGGTCGTGGTGGTCGGGGCAACCAACCGTCCCGGCCTGGTCGATCCGGCGCTGCTCCGCCCGGGCCGTCTCGACGAACTGGTCTATGTTGGCACGCCTGATGCGGCTGGGCGCGAGCACATCCTGAAGATCCATACCCGAAACATGCCTCTGGCGGACGATGTGAACCTTCCGGCCATCGCCGCCGAAGCGGAGCGCTTCACCGGGGCTGATCTGGAAGACCTGACCCGCCGCGCCGGGATGATCGCGATTCGTGCACGGGGAGCCGAAGTCGATCAGGTGACTGGTGCCGACTTCCGCGAGGCTCTGGCCGATTCACGCGCCACGGTGACCGAGGAAATGGAGGCGGAGTACAACCGCATGAAGGGTGAGCTGAAAAAGCGCGCGGCGGCGATCAACCCCACTCCGGTCGGGTTCCTTGCCCCGGGCATGGTCAACCCGACCCGGGAGAAGAAGCATGGGTAGGCGTTCGGCCTAAACCTCGCTGCAAAGCGCGTCCGGCATGTTTTCGCGAAGCCATTCCAGCATGGCTTCGCGCATCGCCGGACGCAGCCGCGCCAGGGCCGTTGGATCGGCGGCGCTCATCACCAGCTTCAGCTCGACCGAACCGACCTGGACTTCCGAAATCTGCAGCGCGCCGGTGCGCTTGTCCCAATCAGGGTTGGCAGACAGCAGTCTCTGGTAGGCTTCGCGGATCGGCTTGATCGGGTTGCCGGGTTTGACTGGCAGGACCACCGAACCGTTGATTCCGCCGCCCGCGCGGGTCCAGTTCTGGAAACTCCCGTCGAGGAACTTGGCAGTGGGGACGATCACCCGGCGCTCGTCACCGGTGCGGATCACGACATAGCTTAGGCGGATGTCCTCGACCCGGCCATTCTCCCCTTCCACCACGACGAAATCGCCGATGCGGATAGGTTCGGTAATGGCGATCTGGATTCCGGCGATCAGCGATTTCAACGCAGGCTGGGCGGCAACGCCAAAGGCCAGCGAGATGACGCCTGCCGAGGCCAGCAAGGTGGTGCCGATGCTGCGCACGGCGGGAATGCCGAACAGGACGAGCGCGACCGTCATGAAGACAATAAGGAATCCGGCGGTGCGCGAGAAGATCGCGATCCGGGTGCGGCGACTGCGCGCCTCCATTTCGTCGTCATAGCTGGCGGTGCGGGCTTCCAGAGCCACGGCGAAGGCCTTGACCAGGGTGAACAGCACCCAGCCGAACAGTGCCGGTTCAACGAAACGCCCGACCATGTGCCAGACCTTGGCAATCAGGGCATTGCTTTCAGCCGTGACCGAGATCGCCACCGCCACCATTGAAAACAGGACCGGGCTGCGCAGGCGGGCGATGACCAGGTCGTCCCAATCCGAAGCTGACAACCGCGACGCGCGGCCCAGCAGGGCGAAGACCGCGAAATGCACGGCCACGGCAATGCCGATGGCCACGCCGCCCTGGATCGCGGCTCTGGTCAGGGCTTCCGACCAGTTGATCACCGTTTCGGCGGCGGGCAGGGCAGGTGTATCGATCATTAGTGCGCGGCACCCCATGACAGGCCCGTGCCGATCTCGACGCCGAGCGGAACGCTCAGCTCAACCGACGGCCGCGCCGCGCTTTCCATCACTTGCCGGATTACCGCACTGGCCGCATCCACGTCTGCTGCGGGGAGTTCGAACACCAGTTCGTCGTGGACCTGCAACAGCATCC
>CAZNBX010000279.1:0-638 GCA_964571305.1 uncultured Novosphingobium sp. | reverse complement strand
GCCCAGACCGGCTGCTTCCAGTGCGGGCATCATCCGCACCATCGCGCGCTTGATAGTGGCGGCGCTGGTCCCCTGGATCGGGGCGTTGATCGCGGCTCGCTCGCTGCCCTGGCGCTCGGCCTGGTTGGGCGAGCCGATGCGCGGGAACCAACATTTCCGCCCGAACAGCGTTTCCGAATAGCCCCGCTCGCGGACCTGGCCCAGCGTGACGTGGATATAGCGCTGGATCCCGGGGAAGCGCTGGAAATAGTGGTCGATGGTCGCCTGCGCCTCTTCCGCCGGGACGCCGAGCCGTGAACCGAGCCCCCAGCGGCTGCTCCCATAGAGGATTGCGAAGTTGACCGTCTTGGCCCGTCCGCGAGTGTCGCGGTTGACCTCGCCAAACATCTCCTGCGCGGTGCGGGCGTGGATGTCCTCGCCTGCGGCGAAGGCTTCCTTCAGTTCCGGCACGTCGGCCATGTGCGCGGCGAGCCGGAGTTCGATCTGGCTGTAGTCGGCGGCAAGCAGGACGTTGCCCGGCTCTGCAACGAAAGCGTCGCGGATCTGGCGGCCCAGCTCGGTGCGGATCGGGATGTTCTGCAGGTTCGGGTCAGTCGAGGACAGGCGCCCGGTTTGCGCGCCGACCAGCGAATAGCTGG
>CAZNBX010000278.1:0-2565 GCA_964571305.1 uncultured Novosphingobium sp. | reverse complement strand
GGTTGAACTGGCACTGGCCAAGGGCAAGAACGTTGCGGACAAGCGCGCGACGATCAAGGAGCGCGACTGGAAGCGCGACCAGCAAAGGATTATGCGGGACTACAAATGAGCACGTTCATCTCCCGCATTTCCGGTTGGGCACAGCGCAACATGCCCAAGCGCGAAGAGTTGGAGCACGTGCGTTTCATCGGTCCCTTTGCCCGCCGCCCGGAACTGTGGCGCTTTACCCGCCGTTCCGTGCCGCGCGGGGTGGCTGTCGGGCTGCTGATCGGCATCTTCGCCCTGATCCCCGGTATCCAGATCATCGGTGCGGCGCTGATGTGCGTGCCGGTGCGCGGAAATATCCCGCTCGCCGCGCTGATGACCTTCCTGTCGAACCCGGTGACGACCCCGCTGATCCTGATCGCCTCGGCCTGGATCGGCAATGGCCTGGGCTATCATGCCGATCTGGAGACGCTCTATGCGCTGATGGACCGCGGCGCGGCCCTGGGTGACTGGGCGACCTGGTTCTTTTCGGATGCCGCGCCTGCCGTGCTTATCGGCTTGCTGACGATTTCCACGGTGGCTGGCCTGATCGGCTACTTTGTTTCTTCGTTCGTGTGGAACTGGTGGGTCCGCCACAAGCGCAAAGTCGCGCTGGAGCGGATCCGCGAAGCGCGAGGCGAAGGGTGAGCGGTGGTATGCCCGCTCCCGGTGCCCGGATGTCCGAGCGCCTGGTTCTGGGCGCAGCGATCCTGGCCACCCTGTTGCTCGTCTGGGTGGCGACGCGGCAGTTGATACCAGTAGCTGCCTTTGCGGCTGGACTTGCAGCATTCGGTGCAATCGCCTGGGCCGTGGCGCGCCGACGGTCTGAACCCGCGGAAACCCCCTTTGCTTCGCCCGACTGGTCGGTGACGGTGACCGCAATCGACCGCGGCGATGCGGCGATTGCCGTGACGGACCGGGCGGGACGGCTGGTCTGCGCCAATCCGCTTTACGAAAAATGGTTCGGTGCCGGATATGCACCGCCCCGCCTGCCGGTGGACAACGCCAGCCTGGAACGCCTGGCCAAGGCCGGACGGGCCGCCTGGCGCGACGGCAAGGGCCTGGTCGAACTGGCCAAAGGCGAAGGTGGCGGGCGCTGGAAGGTAACCGCGATCCGCTCTGGCCGGGCCGACGATTACGTGGTCTGGACCATCACCGCGATCACGCCGCCCGATCTGGTCGGTGAACTGGTCCCCTACCTGGACGGCAAGCTGGGCCGGGCGCTGAGCCTGGCTGGCTTTTCGCTGGCGATCGTCGATCCCGATGGCAAGGTCCGCGCCGCAAGCTCCGGCTTTGCCCAGCGCGCCACCGGCGATGCTGGGGCGCTGCTGACCGGACAGGAGTTCACTTCGCTGCTTCGCCAGGACGAAAACGACCGGATCACCTGGGCGCGTGAGGGCAGCAGGGGTGTGCCGCTCAGCCTGTTCTATGTGCCGGTGATCGATCCCGATGCGTCTGGGGCGGTCGACTATGAAACCACGCCGTCGCTGATCCTGCTGGCCGACCACGGCGTCGGAATTGGCGGCGGAGGGAGCGAGGCCACGGCTGCAGTTCCGCACCTTGAGGCGCTGCTGGCGCAATTGCCGCTGGGCCTGGCGATGGCTGACCGTGACGGGCGTCTACTCTTTGCCAATGTTGCCTTCATGCGCGCCGCCGGACGTGAGGGCGAAGTTCCGCCGACCTATCCCAGCGACCTGGTGGTGCAGGAAGACAAGGGGCCCTTGGCCGATGCGGTCCGCCGCTTTGCGCAGGGGCCATCTGCCAGCGGCGACATCGCCGTGCGCCTGCGCAGCCAGCCGGAAGAGCCGGTCAACCTCAGCCTTGCCGGGGTGCGCGGGCTTGGCGAGGCGGCAGTCCTGCTGGGCCTGACCGACACTACCGAGGAAACCCGGCTCAAGCGGCAGGTTGCCCAGGCGACCAAGATGCAGGCCGTGGGCCAGCTGGCGGGCGGGGTCGCGCACGATTTCAACAATGTACTGACCGCGATCCTTGGCACCTGCGATCTGATGCTGCTGCGCCATACCCCCGGGGACAGCGACTATGACGACATCCAGCAGATCCGTGCCAATTCGAACCGCGCGGCCAGCCTGACGCGGCAGCTTCTGGCGTTCAGCCGGCAGCAGACGCTGCGCCCGGAAGTGCTGCAATTGCCCGATGTCCTGTCGGACGTGTCGCACCTGCTCAAGCGCCTGATTGGCGAGAAGATCCAGCTGGTCGTGTCGCATGACCGCGATCTTGGTCCGGTCCGTGCCGATCCGACCCAGCTGGAGCAGGTGATCGTCAACCTTGCGGTCAATGCCCGCGATGCGATGCAGGCGCGGGGCGACGGCAGCGGAAAACTGACTCTCGCCACCCGCAAGGTCAGCGCCGCCGATATTCGCGCGATGCGCAGCGGGATCATGCCCCAGGCCGACTATACCGCGCTGATCGTCGAGGGTACCGGCTGCGGAATCGCGCCCGACCATCTCGGCAAGATCTTCGAACCGTTCTTCACCACCAAGGAACCGGGGAAGGGCACCGGGCTTGGGCTTTCGACTGTTT
>CAZNBX010000277.1:0-2572 GCA_964571305.1 uncultured Novosphingobium sp. | reverse complement strand
GCGCTGTACCAGGCGCGCTGCCGAGAGCGTCCGGGTCTATGAAGAGTTCTATCACTTCGCCATCCCCGTCCTGCCGCCATCGGGGGAAGCGGTCAGCGCGCAATTGGTACTCTTGGTCGGGCAGGACTGGGTCGTCTCGATTGGTCCACCCGATGCGACCGACTTCGCCGCGCTGATCGAACGCGACGTAGGCGACACGATGAAAGGCAACCTGTCAGGAACGACGCTGGCCGCCGCGCTGATGGCCGAGCATTTCAGTCGGTTCCATCTGCACATTGCCGCGATTGATGGCGAGATCGACAAGGTCGAGCAGCGCACCCTGACCGGCCGGGAAGGGCGCAATACCTTGTCAGTCCTTACCGTGCTGCGGCGGCGTACCGCCCGCATGCGGCAAGTGCTGAGCGAACTGCGCCCGATTGTCACTGCACTGATCCGCCCGGATTTCCTGCCGGAGATGACCCGCGAAGACCGGGAGCACCTGCGGCACCTTGAAGGGACCTTCGAAAAGCTTTCCGATGAAATCGTGCGCCTGCGTGAAACCGTGGTCGGCAGCTTCGAGCTTTATGCCACGCAGATTGCGCAGAATACCAACCGCTTGCTCAAGGCACTGACCATCGTGACCTTGGGCATCGGTCTTATCGGGGCAGGGGCGGGGATCATGGGGATGAATTTCAAGCTCGACTGGTTCGACCATGGTGCCAGCGCCTTCGTGCCGGTCGTGGTGATCATGGCCATTCTATTCAGCTTGACCGTAATCCTCGCGCTGGATGCCTATCGCAAGGACTAGGCGCCGTCCCAGGCCGCGATTGTGGTGCGGTGCAACTCGCGACGATAGCCTTCATAACCGCCAGTCGCACGATGCAAGACCGAGCGGTTGTCCCATATCACCAGCATGCCAGGTTCCCACTTCTGGGCATAGACGAAGCGCTCGTCGCCCTGCCAGGCCTGCAGTTCCATCAGCAGGGCAATGGCCTGGTCCTGCGCCATGCCTTCGATCCCGATGATATAGCCCAGCGTCGAATAAAACCCCCGCCGTCCGGTTTCGGGATGGGCCGGAACCAGCGGGTGGGTCTGGATGGCCAGCGCCTCTTCGCTCGGGCGGATATCCATCGAGCGGCCCTTGTCCCCGGCGCCGTAAGTTCCATCGGGAGCATAGGGCAGCCGCGCCGAATGGATCGCAATCAGGTCGGCATAGAGCGCCTGTTTGTCAGCCGGCAGGGCTTCCCAGGCAAGGTGCTGATTGGCGAAAAGCGTGTCGCCACCATGCGGGGGAATGTCGATGGCGAGCAGGCAGGTCCCGGCAGGAGGCCGCGCCTGGAATGACCAGTCGGCATGCCAGTTTTCAGCAAACAGCGGGTTTTGCTCGTCCGCTTCGCGGCGGATCGCGGCGATGTGCTGACGGCCGGGAATCGGTGCAAAGAAAGGATCCTCGCCAAACCCACCCATTGCGAGGGTAAAGCGTTCCAGGTCATCATCGCTAAGAAACTGCTCGGGAAAGGCGAGGACGTGGTGTTCAAGCCAGACTTCGCGGAGTTCCGCTACCAGCGCCTCGCCAAGCTCCGCCTTGAGGTCCAGCCCCGTCACCCGCGCTCCGCAGGCCTGCCCCGAAGGCTCAACCTTCAATCCCATTGCTTCGGATCCTGTCCCAGTTTTGGGACACTTTCACTCTGATTGCGACACACCGCAAGCCAAACCGCGCATGTTGCAACAAGCTACTTAGGCCGGGTAGGCAATCGAACCATCAGAAGCGCGCTGCAACGGCCCCAGTGCAGTTACGGCACCGAGCGGAAGCGGGGCGTAGATATGCGGGAACAGGGCATCGCCGCGCGAAATCTCCCACCGCACCGCATCACCCAATGCGGCGAGATCGACCCGGGCGAGCCATAGTCCGATCTGCCCGGCGAAATGCTTGTCGAGCGTCCCCACGACCTGCGGTTCGGCAGACAGGTGAATATAGCCATCCGCCATATCGACCGGGGCGCCATGAAAAATGCCATCAGCGAGCAGACTGTCCTTCTGCTCCGTGTTCAGGATCTTCCAGGCGTGGTCCGGCAGGGTGCTCACTCTTCAGCCGGTGGCGCGTCGCTGTTTGCGCCATCACCTTCCGCGTCAGCTTCGCCCTCGGCTTCGCCATCATCGGTCAGGCGCACCGCCGAAACGACCAGTTCTTCGTTGGCGACGTTGAACAGGCGGACCCCGGCGCTGCCGCGACCGATCACGCGCAGGCTTTCCAGCGGCAGGCGGATCAGCTTGGCCTGGTCGGTTACCAGCATGAGCTGGTCGGCCTGGGTCGCCGGGAAGCTGGCGACAACCGGGCCATTGCGGGCGATGTTGTCGATATTGGTGATGCCCTGGCCGCCGCGACCGGTGCGACGGTACTCATAGGCAGAGCTGAGCTTGCCATAGCCATTGGCGCAGACGGTGAGGATGAACTGCTCGCGCTCGGCCAGTTCGGCCATGCGTTCCGGCGTCATATCCGGTTCGCCTTCGCGCTCTCCCTTCCATGGGGCGAACTTGACGTATTCCTCGCGCTCTTCACTGGTAGTGCCGACACGGTGGAGGGTCGAGAGGC
>CAZNBX010000276.1:2273-2575 GCA_964571305.1 uncultured Novosphingobium sp. | reverse complement strand
GCAGGGTCCCGCCCGGCCCGGTCACCGTTTCATAGGCAATCGCGGTCACACCGGACTTGACCAGGTCGGCGGTCTGGTCGGGATCGGGGGCGAGGTGGAGATAGGTGTAGAGCACCTGCCCTTCGCGTAGCTGGGCGCGCTCCACCGCTTGCGGCTCCTTGACCTTCACCACCATTTCGCAGCCCGCGAAAATGTCGGCGGCCTGGTCCTTGATCGTCGCGCCAGCCTGACGGTAGTCGGCGCAATCTTCATGGTCTACGGCGTCAGATATACGACATTGCCTTAAGGAATGACTGAGCAGT
>CAZNBX010000276.1:0-2263 GCA_964571305.1 uncultured Novosphingobium sp. | reverse complement strand
CCAGGCCCGCACCGCTTTCCACCCACACTTCGTGCCCATGCGCGGCCAGTTCGCGGACGCTCTCGGGCGTTAGGCCAACGCGGTATTCGTGGTTCTTGATCTCCCGAACGGTGCCGACGCGCATGGTCTTGGTCTCCTTTGGAGCAATTGGTAACATCTGAAACCGGTTTAGGGCAATCGTTCCTTCGCCTGTCCAGAACGGGGCCATGGTGCTAGCCTTAAGCGATGATCGACCCCCGCCTTGGCGACGCATTGTGCAAACGAATTGAAGACGCATTGCGTTCCGCGCGGCGCCTGCCGCTCGTCGTCGGCATTTGCGGCGCGCAGGGCTCGGGCAAGTCGACCCTGGCTGGCTATCTGGGGCAGCGGCTTGAAGAGCAGGGCAGCCGGGTGGCAACGCTGTCGCTCGACGATCTCTACAAGACCCGGGCCGAGCGCCAGCATATGGCGCGCGCGGTCCATCCGCTGCTCGCCACGCGCGGCGTGCCAGGAACGCATGATGTCGCACTGGGGCTGCAAACCATCGCCGCGCTGGAACGGGGAGAGGCTGTACCCCTGCCGCGCTTCGACAAGGGAGCGGACGACCGCGCTCCGCACGACACCTGGCCACTGGCGCCGGCCGGCACGCAGGTGCTGCTGCTGGAGGGCTGGTGCGTCGGTGCGCGGCCAGAGACGGACGTGTCCGCTCCGGTCAATGCTTTGGAAGAGGTAGAGGACCCGCAGGCCTCGTGGCGGTCCCACGCCAATGCGGCTCTGGCTGGTGACTACCAAGCGCTGTTCGCCCGGCTCGACCTGCTGGTCCTGCTCGCCGCGCCGGGATGGGAAGTGGTCGCGCGCTGGCGTGAGCAGCAGGAGGCGGAATTGCGCCAGCGCGGCGGAGCGGCGGTTATGAGCCCGCCCGAGGTCGCCCGCTTCATCCAGCATTACGAGCGGCTGACCCGCTGGATACTGGAGGAAATGCCAGCCCGCGCCGACCTGACCGTGCGGCTCGGAGAGAACCGCGAAGTGCTCAGCCTATAGCTTCGCCCGCCGCCTTGGCGCTTGCCCAGGCCCACTGGAAGTTATAGCCCCCAAGCCAGCCGGTCACGTCGACCGCCTCGCCAATCGCATAGAGCCCCGGCACCTTGCCCGCTTCCATGGTCCGGCTCGACAGGCCGGCAGTGTCGATCCCGCCCGCGGTCACTTCGGCCTTGGCATAGCCCTCGCTGCCGTTGGGGTGGAAGTGCCAGTCGTGCAGCCGTTCCTCCGCGCTGCGCAGCGCCTTGTCGGAGAGGTTGCCGAGTTCGGCGCTCAGTTCCAGCCGCTCGGCCAGCGTGGTCGAGAGCCGCTCGGGCAGCGGCAGCACGCGGCGCAGGCTGGCACGGGGCTGGACGCGCTTCGCCTCGAGCAGCCAACCGCGCGGGCTTTCCGGCAGGAAGTCGATCCGCACGTCCTCGCCGCGCTGCCAGTAGGACGACACTTGCAAGATCGCCGGGCCGGACAGGCCGCGATGGGTGAACAGCGCCGCCTCGCGGAACGCCGCCTTGCCGCATTTCGCCACGACCTCGGCCGATACGCCCGACAGCTCGCGGAACAGCACGTCCTCTCCGGCCAGGGTCAGCGGGACGAGGGCAGGGCGCGGCTGGACCACTTTCAGGCCAAAGCGGCGCGCCAGTTCATAGGCATAGCTGCTCGCCCCCAGCTTGGGGATCGAGGGGCCGCCAGTGGCGATGACCAGGGCCGGGGCGCTCGCTCCGGCAAGATGGAACCGGCCATCGCGGTGCTCAACCTCGCCCGCCGCCACGCCATAGCGGATGTCGACTCCGCCCTTGGTGCACTCCTCGACCAGCATGGCGACGATCTGCCGCGCCGATCCGTCGCAGAACAGCTGGCCCAAGGTCTTCTCGTGCCAGGCAATGCCATAGGCCTCGACCAGGCTGAGAAAGTCACGCGGGCCATAACGGCTCAGCGCCGACTTGGCGAAATGCGGGTTGGCCGAAAGGTAGCGGTCGGGCGCGGTGTGGACATTGGTGAAATTGCACCGCCCCCCGCCCGAGATCAGGATCTTGCGGCCCGGCTCGTCATTGTGATCGAGCAGCAGCACGCGCTTGCCGCGCTGCCCCGCCGTCGCCGCGCAGAACAGCCCCGCCGCCCCTGCGCCAAGGACGATTGCGTCGTATTGGCTCATTCCGCGATCAGTTCAGCCGCAAGCGCTTCGGCCACCTTGATCCCGTCTACCGCGGCGGAGAGGATGCCCCCGGCATAGCCCGCGCCTTCGCCCGCC
>CAZNBX010000275.1:0-2577 GCA_964571305.1 uncultured Novosphingobium sp. | reverse complement strand
TTTCTCGACCTTCAAGGGCCTGTACTTCACCGGCGACGGCTGCCGCCGCGACGAGGATGGATATTACTGGATCACCGGCCGCATCGACGACGTGATCAACGTGTCTGGCCACCGCATGGGCACAGCCGAAATCGAGAGCGCGCTGGTCGCTCACGCCAAGGTAGCAGAAGCCGCGGTCGTCGGCATGCCGCACGACATCAAGGGCCAGGGCATTTATGCCTTCGTCACGACCAACGCCAATGTCGAGCCGGACGAGGCGCTGCGCAAGGAGCTGGTCCAATGGGTCCGCCACGAGATCGGACCGATCGCGACGCCCGACGTGATCCAGTTTGCCCCCGGCTTGCCCAAGACCCGTTCGGGCAAGATCATGCGCCGCATCCTGCGCAAGATTGGCGAAAACGACGTCAGCAACCTGGGTGATACCTCGACCCTGGCCGATCCCTCGGTGGTCGATCACCTGCTCGCCAACCGGCCCGGAGCCTGATCCGCAGGCATGACGACCACGGTCCTCATCGCGGACGATCACCCGCTGTTCCGCCAGGCATTGGCCCTGGCGGTGCAGCGGGTCGTACCTGATGTGCACTTGCTGGAAGCCGGGACCCTTGCGGCCGCATCACGCGCGGTAGGCGAGGCAGACAACCTGCGCCTGATCCTGCTCGACCTGAAAATGCCCGGCGCGGTTGGCTACTCGGGCATTGCCCTGCTCCATGCAGAACGGCCTGAAGTGCCCATCCTAGTCGTTTCCAGCGCGGAAGGCGAAAGCGCCGCGCAAGAAGCACGGGCCTTTGGCGCCATCGGGTTTCTGCGCAAGGATACCGACCTGTCGGCGATTGAGGCTGCAATTGCCAAGGCACTGGATTCGGCGCCTCCTGCCCCAGTCGCGGCGTCGGTGCAGCCCGAGGACAAGGTGCGCGAAACCGTCGCCGGCCTGACCCCGACCCAGCTCAAGGTCTTGCTCGCCGTTTTGGAAGGTCAGCTCAACAAGCAGATCGCCCATTCGCTGGGGATGAGCGAGGCGACGGTCAAGGCCCACATGACCGCGATC
Organism: uncultured Novosphingobium sp.; assembly: GCA_964571305.1. Lineage (GTDB taxonomy): Bacteria > Pseudomonadota > Alphaproteobacteria > Sphingomonadales > Sphingomonadaceae > Novosphingobium. Next base: position 1,532 of record CAZNBX010000275.1, on the reverse strand, counting down.
ATGCGCAAGCTCGACGTGCGCAACCGCACCCAGGCCGCGCTGGTGGCTAGGTCACTCGGTCTCGATCTGAGGCACTGAGGCTTCGGCGAGAAAGCTGGCTATGCGCCGCGGATCGACCGGCTTGGCCAGGATCGGCACTGCCATTGCCTTGGCGCGCTCGCGCATATCCTGGCCCGATTCCGCGGTAATCAGCAGCACCGGCAGATCGGGACGGACAGCACGAACCTGTTCGATCAGCGTCAGCCCATCCTCGCCGTCATCCAGCTGGTAATCCGCCAGCAGCGCATCCACGCGGCGGCACTGGATCAAGGCATCGGCCATGTTGGTCGCGCCGATGGGGCGATGGCCCAAACCATTGAGCAGGGCACTGGTCGCCTCAACAATCAGGCTGTCGTTGTCGACCACCAGCACGTCGAGTTGCCGCACTGCCTGCCCACGCCCCGGTGCTGCAGAAGCGAGTGGCAGGATCGTCTGCGCCAAAGCGGCGGGCAGTCCGAAACTGAACCGACTGCCCCGCCCCGGGGTGGAGGCGACGCTGATCCTCCCCCCGAGCAGGCGCGCAATGCGGCGCACCAGTGCGAGGCCCAGACCCAAGCCTTCGACTTCGACCTCGCCGAGCCGGGTAAACTCGCCAAATGCCGCTTCGATCCGGTCCGACGCAATGCCCACCCCGCTGTCGACCACGTCAATTCGCCAGTTATCTCTGCGCCGCCGCACCCCGACCAGAATGCCGCCCTCGCGGGTATAGCGGATGGCATTGGTCAGGAAATTTTGCATCACCGAGCGGAGCAGCACCGGGTCAGTAACCACCAGTCCCGGTGCAGGGCCTAGCCGCAGGGTCAGGCCCTTCTCCTCAGCAAGCGGTCGGAAGCTGTCGGTCAGGTCCGCCAAAAACGAATGGAGGTTGACCGGTTCTGGCCGGGCCTGGACCCCACCGGCATCCAGCTTTGAAATGTCAAGCAAGGCCCGCAGCAGTTCCTCCGCCGCCTGGATCGCACTTTCGACGCGCTTGACCAGTTGCCTGGGGCGCTCGTCAATCTCTCGCTCCAGAGCGGCGGCGAACAATCGCGCAGCGTGAAGCGGCTGAAGCAAGTCGTGACTGGCGGCGGCGAGGAAGCGCGTCTTGTCCCGATCCGACTGAGCGAGCAAGCGGTTCACCTCGGACAGTTCGCTCGTCCGTTCCGCCACACGCGTTTCGAGCTGGTCCAGCGTGCGCTCGAGTTCCTCGCGGACCCTCGCCTCGCTGGTGATGTCGGTAAAGCTCATGACATAGCCGCCACCGGGCATAGGTCCGCCCACGGTCTTGATCACGCGGCCATCATTGCGGCGCCGTTCAAAGCTATGCTCCAGCCCGCGCCGCATGTGGTCCAGCCGCTTCTGGACGTGGTATTCGACATCGCCCGGCCCGAAATCGCCGCGCAGGGCGTTGTGACGGATCAGGTCCGCCACCGGAACGCCAACCCGGACCAGACCGGCTGGATAGTCGAACACGTCGAGATAGCGGGAGTTCCACGCCACCAGGTTCATGTCGG
>CAZNBX010000274.1:2144-2601 GCA_964571305.1 uncultured Novosphingobium sp. | reverse complement strand
TAGCCCGGCGCGAGCACGCCGCGATCGTCGAGGCCATAGAGCCGCGCGGTATCGAGGCACTGGCGCTTTACCGCCGCTTCCAGACCCAGGCGGCCGCCGCGCTTGCGGTCGCGGACCCAGTGCTGGAGCATGAAGGTTGGGCTGGCGGCATCGCAGATCGTCCCGCAGTGCGCGCCGCCATCGGACAGCGAATTGACGCAGTCGTCACTGGCCTGAAGCGCCTCGAGGAAGTCGAGGTTGCCGTCGGCATAGTTGAGGATCGGCAGGTAGATGAAACCCTTGCCATTGTCGCGGCACAGCAGGTCATAGGCATATTCGTCGCCCGAAACGCCTGCGGCCGCCGCGCGGGCGGCAATGCTTTCATCGGCTTGCGGCTCGTAGTTGAAATCGGGGTCCATTTCGAACTGCATGGTCCAGCCAGCCGACACGATCTGGGAAATGCCGATGATGTCCTCGG
>CAZNBX010000274.1:884-2134 GCA_964571305.1 uncultured Novosphingobium sp. | reverse complement strand
GCGCCTTGAACGCCGGATCGAGCAGCTTGGCGCGCTGCTGTTCCCACGGCAGTTCGGCAATGGCCTGCCACGACGGGCGCAGGCGGAACGGATGGACCGTGCCCTGCCAGGCCATGATGATTCCGTTGCCGCGCAGCGCAATCGCTGCGACGATATTCGCGCCATTGTCGTTTTCGGCGCGCATGCATTCGATCTGCTCGCTCAGTGGCTGTTCCTTGGCGATCGACTGCAGCGCGGCGAAAGTTACGGGGAGGCCGGTTTCGCGGCTGATCTGGCCCATCCAGCCGAATTCGTTCCATTCGCGGCGCAGGTCGCTGGCCATTTCGAACACGCCATAGCCGACCTTACCCATCGCCCGGCCAATCGCGACCAGTTCTTCCTCGGTCGCGGTCGTGCCGGGGACCAGTTCTCCATCGATCGAGCGGTGGAGCACGGTCCGGCTGGTGGAAAAGCCCAGCGCCCCGGCGCGGACGCCATCCTCGACAATGTCGGCCATCTTCTGGATGTCTTCGGCCGTCGGAATGGCACCCGGCTGTTCACGGTCGCCCAGCACATAGGCGCGCACGGCGCCGTGCGGAACGTGGGTGCCGACATCGACAGTGCGGGGCAGGCGCTCCAGCGCGTCGAGATATTCGGGGAAGGTTTCCCAATCCCACTTCATTCCTTCGGCCAGGGCGGTGCCGGGGATGTCCTCAACCCCTTCCATCAGGCCGATCAGCCACTCGTGGCGGTCGGGGGCGGCGGGAGCGAAGCCGACGCCGCAGTTGCCCATGACCACGGTGGTCACGCCGTGCCAGCTCGACGGAGCCATTTCCTGGTCCCAGGTCGCCTGGCCGTCGTAATGGGTATGCACGTCGACCCAGCCCGGCGCGACGACTTTGCCGCCAGCGTCGATTTCCTGCGCCGCATCGCCGTGAACATTGCCCACGGCCGCGATCAGGCCATCCTTGATCCCGATATCCCCGGTAAAGCGTGGGGCGCCGGTTCCGTCGACAATCGTTCCGCCGCGAATAATCAGATCGTAGGTGGCCATGACATCTCTCCGTCCTGCGCCGACTCTCATGGGTGACGTTTAACCGGGCGATTAAATCACGGACCCGAACAGGCCGCAAGCTCGGATTGGAAACGGGTGCCCCTCCGTCAGGCGCTATGCGCCTGCCACCTCCCCATTTGCGCTGCGCGAAAACGGGGAGGGTCTTTGGCTAGCTTTCGCGCGCCTTGATCATTTCGGCGACATCGACGACCTTTTC
>CAZNBX010000274.1:0-874 GCA_964571305.1 uncultured Novosphingobium sp. | reverse complement strand
CGGCCAACCGACGGGCGGATCGAAGTGATCGAGGGCTATCTGGCGCATTCCTGCCGTAAGGTGTGGCAAGGGGTTTTCTGGGAACCGCGTGCGATACCCCGGGGCGAGATTATTTACGCCTGCGGGGAGGCTACTCCCCCCGCGCCTTGATCATATCGCCCACATCGACGAACTTTTCGCGCGGGGCGCCGTCGCGGGCGCGGGCTTCTTCCTGGGCTTCGATCTTCTTCCAGTCGCGGAAGGTGACGACGTCGAGCCCGCGTTCCTCGGCCAATTTATCGAATCCGGCGCGACCTGCCTTGCCGCCGTGGCCAAGCAGGCCCGCTGCCACGTCTTCGGCGATCTTCTCGATCACGCTGAACCCGTCCGGGCGGTTGGTGCCGATCGTGCCGGATGGACCCCGGCGCGCCCAGCCGACGCAGTAGAGGCCGGGAAGGATGCGGCCTTCGTCGTTGGCGAAACGGCCTTCGCGCTCATCGAACGGAACGTCGGGAATGGGCGAGGAGCGATAGCCGATGCAGCACACCACCATGCTGGCGGGGATGCGATAGGTTTCGCCCGTGCCGACCGCGCGGCCGGCCTCGACCTTGGTCCGCTCAACCTCGACCGCCTCGACCTTGTCGGTTCCGATCAGCGCGCGCGGGCTGGCGAAGAAGTCGAACTCGATCTCGATCGGATAGTCGGCGTAATGGCTTTCCGGGATCGCCGCGAAGGACCGCAGGTGGGTGACCGACTTGCGCAGGCCCGGTTCCAGCAGGGCATCCTCGCCTTCATCGGGCAGGTCAGCCGGATCGACGCGCGGTGCCGCGCGGGTCAGGTGCGACAGTTCGCCCAGCTCCTTGGGCGTCATCATGATCTGGTGCGGCCCGCGCCG
>CAZNBX010000273.1:0-2603 GCA_964571305.1 uncultured Novosphingobium sp. | reverse complement strand
CCACGAATGTTCGACCACCCGCAACTACGTACTGGGCTTCGACCTGCCGGTGACCTTTTCGATGAAGGCGCTGATTGCGGGGCAGCAATTCCCCTATTTGTGGAATCCGCAGCATCAGGCGCGAGTAGGGCTGCTGCCGCGCACCGGCAGTGCCGACCAGATCGTCTGGTGCAAGGTCGATCCATGCTATGTCTTCCACGTCGCTAATTCTTATGAGCGCGAGGACGGCGTGGTGGTCTGCGACATGTCGGTGCACGAAACGATGTTCGCCGGCGGACCGGACGGACCCAATGGAACCCCGCTGGGCATGGAGCGCTGGCTGATCGATCCCGTCAGCCGCAAAGTCACCCGGCAAACGCTGGACAGTGCGCCGCAGGAATTCCACCGACCGGATGAACGCTTCTTCGGGCAGCCCTATCGCTATGCCTGGTCGCTGGGGCTGCCGGGGCCGGACAGCGCCTTCGTCGGTGAAGCGCCGATCTATCGCTATGATCTTCAGACCGGCGAGCGGCAGGCCCGCGACTTTGGCCCCGGTAAGGTTCCGGGCGAGTTCGTTTTCGTGCCGCGCGGCGATGATGCGCCGGAAGGAGAAGGGTGGATCATGGGCTATGTTGTCGACAAGCCAAGCCAGACGACCGACCTGGTCATCCTCGACGCGTCGGACCTGTCGAAACCGCCCATCGCCAGCGTGCATATCCCGCACCGTATTCCGCCGGGCTTTCACGGCAACTGGCTGCCCGACGCTTGACTTAGGGCAAGGACAAGCGCCTCGTTTCCGCACAGTCTGCGGGCAGGAGAGGATATGGACAAAGAACGCCAGCAGATCGTCGAGGCGGGGCTTGAACGCGCTGCCGAAGTCCTGGGTGACGTGACCGCGCCGGTCATGGCCGAATTCTATCGCCGCTATTCCGATGCCAGGGCGAGCTTTCTGCATCATTCACCGCATAATCCGGCGAGCCTGGAGGCGGAAATGGTCGGCAACGCGCTCTATTACGTGATGACCTGGTTCGAATCCCCGAGCGAGGCGCGGATCGCGTTTGACAGTTCGGTGCCACATCACCGGGTTGCGCTGGGCGTGCCGCCGGACTGGTATCGCGGCTTTCTGGAAGCGTTTATCGACGTGGTGGAGCCGGTCGCCGTTGCCAGCGCCGAGGACCAGGCGGTCTGGACTGATTTGCGCGAGGGCCTGGTAGGGCTGGTCGAACGCAACCGTTTCCTCTAGCGGAGCGCGATGCAGCCGCGCTTTGAATTTTCCGTTCACGCCACCGATGGCAAGGCCCGTACCGGGCTGATCCGCATGCAACGCGGAGAGATCCGCACGCCCGCTTTCATGCCGGTGGGGACCGCCGCGACCGTCAAGGCGATGAAGCCCGAAACCGTCCGCCAGACCGGCGCCGACATCCTGCTCGGCAATACCTACCACCTGATGCTGCGTCCCGGCGCAGAGCGCGTCGCGCGGCTCGGCGGTCTGCACAAGTTCATGAACGGGGATCGCCCGATCCTCACCGACAGCGGCGGCTATCAGGTGATGAGCCTGTCCGCCCTGCGCAAGATCACCGAAGAAGGCGTCACCTTCAAAAGCCACATCGATGGCAGCCGGCACGAACTGACGCCGGAACGCTCGATGGAAATCCAGCGCCTGCTCGGCTCCGACATTGTCATGGCCTTCGACGAGTGCCCGCGTGCCGATGCGCCGCTGGACGTGATTGCTGCTTCGATGCGGATGAGCATGCGCTGGGCCGCACGCAGCCGTGCCGGGTTCAATTCGGGCGAGGAACATGCTTCGCGTTCCGCCCTGTTCGGAATCCAGCAAGGCGCGCTGAACGAAGCGCTGCGCCGGGAAAGTGCCGAAGCCCTGCAGGAAATCGGCTTCGACGGCTACGCTATCGGTGGGCTTGCCGTGGGTGAGGGGCAGGAGGCTATGTTCGCCACGCTCGACTTCGCCCCCGACATGCTGCCGGTCGATCGCCCGCGCTACCTGATGGGCGTGGGCAAGCCGGATGACCTGGTCGGCGCGGTCGAGCGCGGGGTCGACATGTTCGACTGCGTGCTGCCCAGCCGCTCAGGCCGCAACGGGCAGGGCTTCACCTGGAACGGCCCGGTCAACCTGCGCAATGCGAAGCATGCCGAGGACACCGGCCCGCTCGACGAGCGCTGCCCCTGCGACGCCTGCACCAAGTACAGCCGCGCCTATCTCCATCACCTGCACAAGAGCGGGGAGATCCTGGGTGCCATGCTGCTGACCGAGCACAACCTGACCTTCTACCAGCAACTGATGGGCACGATGCGCTCCGCCATTGCCGAAGGCCAGTTTGCCGCATTCGCCGCGCAGTTTCGGCGGGATTATCTGAAAGCTTAACTCTCGCGCCGGGTCTCAAGCCGCGTATCGCGATAGGCTACGAACATGCCGGTGCGCGGGTCGAGGAAGCCGGCGCCAATCGTGGCGGCCTGCTTTCGGGCCAGCATCAGGTCGGGATACCATTTCCCGGTGCGGTGGGGAGTGACAAAGCGGAACAGTTTCATCGCCGTCGTAAACGCAAAGTGCGCTCTGAAGTTTCGCATTGAAGACGGATTTCCCGCCTTCAATGCGGCGCTTAGCGATG
>CAZNBX010000272.1:2161-2604 GCA_964571305.1 uncultured Novosphingobium sp. | reverse complement strand
TGCGGGTCAGCATGGTGAAGCGGACCACGTCCTTGCCGACCATTTCGACCACGTCAGCCAGGGTCACGAAATTGCCCGAGCGCTTCGACATCTTGAACGGCTGGCCGCCCTTGAGCAGCTGGACCATCTGGACCAGCTTGACCTCGAACGGCTTTTCCTTGCCCTCGCCCTGGGTCAGCGCGGCGACGGCGGCCTTGATCCGCTTGACCGTGCCGGCATGGTCCGCGCCCCAGATGTCGACCAGCGCGTCGGCGGTCTGGGCCTTCTGGAAGTGGTAGGCCATGTCCGCACCGAAATAGGTCCAGCTACCGTCGCTCTTGCGGATCGGGCGGTCCTGGTCGTCGCCAAAGCGGGTCGAGCGGAACAGCGGCAGTTCGACCGGTTCCCAATCTTCCAGCTGCTTGCCCTTGGGCGCTTCAAGCTGGCCGTCATAGACCAGGTCA
>CAZNBX010000272.1:0-2151 GCA_964571305.1 uncultured Novosphingobium sp. | reverse complement strand
GCAGCCACTTCTCCGCCTCGGCCGGCTTGCCCGCCGCCTGCAGTTCGGCTTCGGACGAGAACAGGTCGTGGGTGATGCCAAGCAGGGCGAGGTCGGCCTTGATCTGGTCGAGCATCGCGGCCACCGCGCGGGTGCGGAACGGGACCAGCCAGTCGCTTTCCGGTGCGGCGGCATATTTGTCGCCGAATTCGGCGGCGAGCGCCTGCCCGACCGGGACCAGATAGTCGCCCGGATAAAGCCCTTCCGGAATTTCGCCGACCGCTTCGCCCAGTGCCTCGCGGTAACGGATGTGTGCCGAACGGGCGAGGACATCGACCTGACCGCCCGCATCGTTGACGTAATATTCGCGGATCACCTTGTGCCCGGCCCATTCGAGCAGGCTGGCCAGCGCATCACCGACCACCGCGCCGCGGCAATGGCCCATGTGCATCGGGCCGGTCGGATTGGCCGAGACATATTCGACGTTGACGACCGAGCCGCCGCCCATGTCCGAGCGGCCATATTCGCCCGCCAGCTGCCCGATCGCCTGCAGCTCTGCCGTCCACGCGGCCGGATCGACGCGCAGGTTAATGAAGCCAGGACCCGCGATCTCTGCCGAGACGACAGATGGAACCTTCGCCAACTCGGCCACCAGTGCTTCGGCCAGCGCGCGCGGATTGGTGCCAGCGGGCTTCGCCAGGACCATCGCGGCATTGGTCGCCAGATCGCCATGCGACGGATCGCGAGGGGGTTCGACCGTGATCGCGGCGCGGTTCAGGCCCGCAGGCAGGCTGCCGGCCGCTTCCAGCGCATCGAGCGCGGCGGCGATATGGCCGGAAAATGCAGCGTAGAGGGTTTTTGCTTCGGTCATTTCAATGCTCTTGGCTTGGGCCGCACGGGCCACGCAACGAAAGCGCCCCTACCGCCTAGGCAGGGACGCGGCAAGCGAGGAGGGCACGCGCGCGGCGTGCCGGTTCATCGCGTGGCGTTGTAAGTCAGCTGGTCCTGGGTCAGCTGGAAGCCGACCATGACCTCGAACGTGGCGCGGGCGACCGCCGCCTTGACCTCGGGCTGCGACAGCGGATCGATCGCCGCGTCCTCTTCCCCGGCCTTGCGCTTGCGGGTGATGCGCTCGCGGATTTCGGCCGGCAGGGTGGCTTCGGCCTTGTCGACATAGGCGGAGCCCTGTCCGCTGACCTGGGCGCGTTCCTGCCCGTCGGCGAAGTTGATCGTCACCTGGCCAACCCGCTTGGTCACGACCGCGCGGCCACCGCGCAGCACCGTCACGAAATAGGGCACGGTCACCTGGCGCGCGCCGGCGGTGTCGGTGCGGCGGGCGAGCACGTCGAAAGTGACGCTGGTATAAACCTTGTCGCCGCTTTCATTGCACTGGCTGCGCACGTTGGTCATCGTCGCGACCACGTCGACATTGGCGGCCGAGGTGTCTCCCGGAGTGCGGAACAGGGTCACGTCGCCGGTATAGTCGGGGATGCCCACGGCCGGGCAGGCACTGCGAAAGGCCTGGATGCCGACGCCCTGATCCACCACGATGTCGCCCGAGGAACGGCACCCGGCCAGCGCGGCGGCCACGGCAAGGGCGGAAATCAGGCGGAAACGAGCGTTCATGGGGCGTCCTTAGCTCAGACTGTGGTCTTCGTGTGCATGCCCTAGCGGCGCGCGGAGCAAAGCGCTAGGGGGACCAAGATGAACGCGCAATTTCCAAGCTCGAAAAAGCCCCTGCGGCTGCTGCTGGCTGCACCTCGTGGATTCTGTGCCGGGGTCGACCGCGCGATCGACATCGTCGACCTGGCGCTGCAACGCTATGGCGCACCGGTCTATGTCCGGCACGAGATCGTCCATAACCGCTATGTGGACGAAGTGCCCGACGGCGTCCCGGTGGTGTTCAGCGCCCACGGCGTGCCCAAGGCGGTGCCGGAAAAGGCCAGTGCCCGTGGGCTCGACTGGCTGGATGCGACCTGCCCGCTGGTCTCCAAGGTCCACCGCCAGGCCGAACGCCAGATCGAGGCGGGACGGCACATCCTGTTCATCGGCCACAAGGGCCACCCCGAAGTGATCGGCACGCTAGGCCAGGTCCCGGAAGGCACGATCACCCTGGTCGAAACGGCCGAGGCCGTCGCCGCGCTGGACTTCCCGAACGGCGCCCCGCTTGCC
>CAZNBX010000271.1:0-2607 GCA_964571305.1 uncultured Novosphingobium sp. | reverse complement strand
ATGAGGAAGAAGTGCTTGCCGGAACCGGGCTGGTGGAGGCCGGGACCTATATCGCCATTCTTGCCGGGACTATCGTCGCGGGCTGGATCGAGGTCGAATGGGCCGCCGCCGGGGTACTGGTTACCGCGATCATCGGTTATTTCACCAGCCGTCATGTCCCCCCGGCACCACCGCAGGGCGCGGTCGAGCCGCTCGACTTCCACTTCATCCGGGCCTCGATCGACCTGGTGAAGCGCACCGCGCATGACAAGCGGGTGTTCCTGGCGATCATGGCGATCAGCTTTTTCTGGACCGTCGGCACCGTCCTGTTCATCCAGTTCCCGCCGCTGGCCAAGCACGTGCTGCACGCCAACAAGGAAGTTGCCAGCCTGTTCCTGGTTGTCTTCTCGGTCGGCGTGGCGATTGGCTCGATGTCGGTCAACGCCCTCCTGAAAGGGACCGTCTCGGCGCGTTACTCCCCGGCCTCGGTGCTGGTCATGGCCGCCTTCGTCGTCGCTTTCTTCCTGATTTGCCGCCAGTGGCCGCAGCTGCCTGAGGGTTCACTCTATGATACGGCCGGGTTTGTCGCGATGCCGCTGGCGATACCGCTGCTGCTGGCTCTCCTTGGCATTGCCGTGGCGGGCGGGATGTTCGTCGTGCCGCTTTATGCGTTTCTCACCACTTTCGTGGAAAAGTCCCAGACCTCGCGGACCATTGCGGCCAACAACATCGTCAATTCAGGTGCCATGGTTGTCGGTTCGCTGATGGCGAGCGGGCTTTCTGCTGCAGGGGTCTCGATCGTCAACCAGGTCCTGCTCAGCGCAGTCATGTGCATCTATTCAGCTCACCTTGGGCGGAAGCTGGTAACGGCGGAACGCGCTGCTCAGGCGATATAGAGGCTCACCGCAAGGAAGCACGCGCAATAAGCGAGCAGGAATTCCCGCACGTCCTGCGCGGTGATCCGGCTTGAGCGAAAGCCGGGTTTTGTCGGATGGGAGCGAACAGGCAAAAGCCGAGCGCGGAACGGGTGCCGCGCCTCTTCGTCAGAAAGGACGAGGGCTCTTCGCTTCATGGTACGGAAGTTAAGGTTCCATTGACCATCCTACCACCGGAAAATCCATCACTTCCCATAGCGAGACATTAACCAAGCCGGGTCTTACCAGGTACAGTGCGTTGCCCAATTCCTCGGCGCGCGATAAGCTCCTGACATGAACCACACTTCGACCGTGAATGGCGGGCGCCTGCTCGTCGATTGCCTGATCGCCCAGGGCGCCGATCGCGTCTTCACCGTTCCGGGTGAGAGCTTCCTTGCCGTGCTCGATGCGCTGCACGATTGGCCCGAGGTTCAGACCGTGATCTGCCGCCAGGAAGGCGGCGCGGCCTTCATGGCCTGTGCCGACGGGGCGATGACCGGACGTCCCGGCGTCTGCTTTGTCACGCGCGGTCCCGGCGCCACCAATGCCAGCATCGGCGTCCATGTCGCGATGCAGGATTCGCAGCCGATGTTGCTGTTCATCGGCGACGTCGATCGCGGAATGAAGGACCGGGAAGGGTTTCAGGAGGTCGACTTCGGCCAGATGTTCGGCCCCTTGGCCAAGTTGGTCCTGCGGATCGACGATCCGCGCCGCATCCCGGAATATGTCGCCCGCGCCTGGAGCGTTGCCCTGTCTGGACGCCCCGGCCCGGTCGTCATCGCCTTGCCCGACGACATGTTGCTCGCAGAAGTAACGGGAGTACTTCCCCGCCCGGCGATACATCGCCCAGCCCAGCCGGTCTGCCCGGACGCCATGGGTGCGCTGATGGGCCTACTCGAAGAAGCGGCGGCACCTATCGCCATTGTCGGGGGCGCAGGCTGGCACGCCAAGGCGCGCGAGCATTTCACCGAATTTGCCGAGCGGATCGGACTTCCCGTCGCCGGTGCATTCCGCCGCCAGGACGCGATTCCCAATTCCAGCAAGGTCTGGGCCGGGAACCTTGGCTATGGGCCCAATCCAAAGTTGGTACAGCGGATCAAGGAGGCGGACCTGATCCTCGCAGTCGGCGCGCGCCTCGGCGAAGCGACCACGGACAGCTATACCCTGATCACCCCGAACCACCCGGGCCAGACCCTTATCCACATCCACCCCGATCCGAACGAGCTGGGCCGGGTCTACCGTCCCGACCTCGCCATCTGCGCCGACATGGCCGAATTCGCCGAGGCGGCGGCGCTATGGGACGACGACGTTGTGCCGTTCGATGCGGGGAAGGAAGCACACCGCGAATGGCTGGAATGGACCACCGCCAAGCCCGCGCCCTACCCGCTCGACATGGCCGCCTGCGTGACTGCGATGCGCGAAGCGCTGCCCGATGACAGCATCATCTGCAACGGAGCTGGCAACTTCTCAGGCTGGTGGCACCGCTATTGGCACTACAATGGCTTCCCGAGCCAACTCGCGCCCACGGCCGGAGCCATGGGCTATGGCGTGCCAGCCGCTGTCGCCGCGGCGCTCCGCCATCCGGAACGCACCGTGGTGGCACTGGCCGGGGACGGCGATTTCCTGATGAACGGTCAGGAACTCGCAACCGCGGTCCAGTACGGCTGCGACATGCTGGTCGTGCTGGTCGACAACGGCGCCTATGGCACGATCC
>CAZNBX010000270.1:1862-2620 GCA_964571305.1 uncultured Novosphingobium sp. | reverse complement strand
GGCGCGGGGGTCATCGTTGGCCATTGCGAATTCCTACACGATGTATTTTTCCTAGACAAGTAGGATTTCGCGCGGTTCAATCGTCGGACATTCCAACCACGATTCGCTGCAAGAAAGGGCAATGAAATCATGCTGATCACCCGGATCGAGCGCTTCCTGCGCGAAACCGGAATGCCCTGGACCAAGTTCGGGCGGCTGGCGACCCATGACCCGCGCTTCGTCCAGGATTTGCGCAACGGCCGCATACCCCGCGATGCAACCGCGACACGTGTGGAACATTTCATGAACATTTATCGCGAGGACCCCCGTGCAAATTGACCTTACCCTGCCCCAGGCCGCCCGTTCCGCCCGCCCATGCAGCAAGCGCGGGCCGTGGCTTTCCCTTGTATCCGCGCTGATGGAGCTGGCTGACCGAAAGGCGGAACTGGTCCGACACAGCGAACGCAGTTGGGCCAGCGCGACCTTTTCCGGCACGCGCCACGAGATCGTCCTGTCGTTTACCGGAGCGGAAGCAGTGGCCGCTGGAGAGCTGTTCATCGAAGCCTTGCCCGAGCACGAGTTCACGATTCCCGGAAACCTGGTCGCCGATGCAGTGAGTGCAGCAGTGGAGCACACTGCCCTGCCCGAGCCGAAACTGGAAGTGACGGCCGAACTGCTGCTGCTTGAAGAGATTTAGTCCGCCCTACCGTCACCCTGCTCGCGGCGGGGGGAACGGGGGGCCGCGGTGGCCGAGCGGGTCAACGAAGTCTTGGAGGCGG
>CAZNBX010000270.1:0-1852 GCA_964571305.1 uncultured Novosphingobium sp. | reverse complement strand
TGAGAGGTGTGGCACTCACTTCCCGTCATCCCGGCGCAAGCCGGGACCCATATTGCAGAAGGATAACTGGACCCCGGCCTGCGCCGGGTTAGCGATGGGATTGTTGGGAAGCCTAATACCCCAGGGCGTAATCGACTTGCGGCTCCAGCTTTTCGCCGCGCTGGTAACGCTCGAGGTTTTCAAGGAACCGCTGCGCCGAGCGCTGGAACATCCGGTCCTGGGCCTTGCCCGACAGGTGCATGGTGACCTGCGCATTATCCAGCGCCCACAGCGGATCATCCGTCGGCAGCGGCTCGGGCGTCGTCACGTCGAGCAGCGCCCCACCGATCCGGCCACCGTCCAGCGCCTCGGTCAGGGCCTGCTGGTCTATCACCGAACCGCGCGCGACATTGACCAGCACGGCGTGGCTATTCATTGCAGCCAGTTCCGCCGCGCCGATCATGCCTTCGGTTTCGGCGGTCGCCGGAACCGCGATCACGATCCAGTCGAATTCACCCAGCCGTCCGCGCCATTCGTCCGGACCCAGCACGTCCGGCCCGGGGCTGCGGCGAACCTTGGACACGTCCATCTGGAACCCGGCGAGCCGCTTTTCGACTTCCTGCCCGATCGCGCCATAGCCGAGGATCAGCGCATTGCTGCCGAACAGTTCGCGCTTGCCAGGCGAATCCTTCAGCCATTCGCGCCGCTCCTGCGCCCGCACCACTTCGCGGTAGTTCTTGGCGTGGCTCAGCATCAGCATGACGACATATTCGGCAATCGGCACGGCATTGATCCCGGCCCCGTTGGTCAGGACCACGCCGCGCTGCGCCAGCAGATCGAGCGGAAAGGCATCGACCCCGGCATAGATCGAATTGAGCCACTTCAACCGCGTCGCCAGTCCAAAGACGTGGGCCATGTCCTCTTTCGAGTGCATGTCGAACCAGCCGATCTCTGCATCTGGCGCGAGGGCAAAAGCCTCTTCCTTGGTCTTGTACCAGCGCACGTCGGCCCAATCCGGCAGGCGCGGTTCGATCAGCGGCTTGAGCAGGGCGTTGAGGACGAGGACCGTCATTCCCCTAGCCTCCAGTCCCAGCCGAGCGGATCTCCGTCCATCACCTCGACCCCGCGCACGGCGAGTTCGTCGCGCAGGCGGTCGGAAGTGGCGAAGTCCTTGGCGGCGCGGGCTTCCTTGCGGGCAGCGAGGCTGGCTTCGATTTCGTCTTCGCTGATCGTCGCGGACTTTGGACGAATGCGCAGGTCGGCGCGGTTCAGGGTGAGCAGATCGAGGCCAAGGACCGCATCCATCGCCGCGATTGCGGCCAGCTTTTCGCCCGCATCGACCTTCTTCAGGGCGACAACCTCTTCCAGCACAGTCAAGGCGACGGCTGTATTGAGATCGTCGGAGACGGCAGCATCAAAGCGGTCGATGAACGGCGCGAATTTCGGCCCGGCGGTTGCCGCCGGTTCGGCCTGACGGCGCAGGTTCGCGACCGCCATGAGCGTGCGCTTCAACCGCACCAGCGCCGCCTCCAGCCCTTCCCAGCTGAATTCCAATTCGCTGCGGTAATGCGCCTGAAGGCAGAGCATGCGGTAGGCCAGCGGGTGATAGCCCTTGTCGATCAGCAGTTGGAGACGCAGGAACTCGCCGCTCGACTTGCTCATCTTGCCCGAGCGTTCGACCAGGAAATTGTTGTGCATCCAGATATTGGCGCCGGAATTGGCGGCCAGGTCGAGGCCGTTTGTGCAGCAAAAGGCCTGGTTCTGGGCAATCTCGTTCGGGTGGTGGATTTCGCGGTGGTCGATCCCGCCGGTGTGAATGTCGAACGGGAAACCAAGCACCTGCCCGGACATGACCGAGCATTCGAGATGCCAG
>CAZNBX010000269.1:481-2637 GCA_964571305.1 uncultured Novosphingobium sp. | reverse complement strand
GGGCATCTCCTGCAGCTATTCGCCCACCTTCGGCTATGACATCTGCGCGCGCCGCATTTCTAGCCAGAGCAACGTGGCCGAACGGTTTGACCTCTCGCGCTGGCGGATTGCCGGCAACGGCGCGGACATGATCCGGCCAGACGTGATGCAGAACTTCGTCAACGCCTTTGCCCCCGCCGGGTTCAAGGCGAGCGCCTTCCTGCCTTCGTACGGTCTGGCCGAGGCGACGCTCGCGGTCACCCTGATGCCGCCGGACGAAGGGATCCGGGTTGAACTGGTCGAGGAAGAGCGCCTGTCCGGCACCCCGCGCGATCTCAGCCGTCCGGCCCGCTATCGCGCCATCGTCAACTGCGGCAAGGCCGTGAAGGACATGGAACTGGCGATCCGCAACGAGCGCGGCGAGGCCCTGCCCGATCACCATATCGGCAAGGTCTGGTGCAAGGGCCCATCGGTGATGCACTCGTACTTCCGCGATCCGGAATCGACCGCCGCCTGTCTGGTCGATGGTTGGCTCGACACTGGCGACATGGGTTATATGGTCGATGGCTACCTGTTCATCGTCGGCCGCGCCAAGGACATGATCATCATCAACGGCAAGAACCACTGGCCGCAGGATATCGAATGGGCGGTCGAACAGCTGCCCGGCTTCAACCACGGCGACATCGCGGCCTTTTCGGTCGAGACCGAAACCGGCGAGGAATCGGTCGCGGTGCTGGTCCATTGCCGCGTGTCCGATCCGGAAGAGCGCCAGAAGCTGCACGACACGATCCGCGATAAGGTCCGTTCGATCCTCGGCCATTCGGCCATCGTCGAACTGGTCCCGCCGCGCACCCTGCCGCGCACCAGCTCGGGCAAGCTCAGCCGCGCCAAGGCCAAGAAGCAGTACCTGTCGGGCGAGATCGCCCCGATCAAGCTCGCGGCCTGAGCGCAGCCTGCAACGATATGTGACTAGCACCTGTCCCTGCCCGGGCGGGTGCTTGACGCCATGCCGCCGCCCTACACAAATACCTGATCAGAAAAGATATTTTTGAGTCGGGAGGGTGCCATGGGTCTGGCAAAAACAGCAACCGTGTCCTTATTGGCCTTGTCGGTCGCGGCCTGTTCGACGCCACACATGCGCGGGCCGGCGATGCCGGTGCGGCTGGCTCACGTCGACGGCGCAATTGGCACGCCCAACGGCACGTGCGACAGTTCCGGCAACTTCACCCCGGACGCCCCCGGCAAGGGAGCGGCGCCGCGCAACAACATTGAGCTGAACTGCTCGCGGCTCGTCTTCCGCTCGCTGGCGGACAGCGGCAATGCGACCAAGGCAGCGGACATGCTGCAAGGCGGCGCCACCCTGGTGAAGGTGCGCTGCAACGATTACTTCGCCGCAAAAGGCACCTCGCAGGAAAAGGCCCGCCTGACCCGCAGCCTGATCGCGCCGGTCAGCGCCTTGATCACCAGCGTCTTCGCGGTGGTCAATTTCTCCTCGGAAAAGCGGGAAAGCGATTACCTTGCCCTCCTCGCCGCCGGCTCGACCTTCGCCAATGCCGGGCTAAAAATCTATGAAGAGCAGTTCCTGTTTAATGCCGACAACATCAATTCGGTGCGTGGCCTGACCATGCGCGCGCTCGATACGCACCGCACGGCCATACTGGCGGACGGTTCGCTGACCTTCGACACGGCGATCCGGCAACTGACCGATCACGAGATGATCTGCACCCCGGCCTCGATCCTCGACCTGACCCGGGCCGCCATCGACACCGGAACCGTCAAGGCGCGCAAGCAGGACGGGACTGGAGCAGATGGCAAGCCTGCGCCGGCGCCGAAGGACGCGATCATGGTCGACGTCGGGACCAGCTGATCGCGAAAAGGCGTATTATCTTATTAATACAGCTTGCATCGCGCGGGCGGTAGCCCCACATTGGCAGCATCGTTTTTCGCAAGGATACGGAACGACTGCCATGGCCACCACGCCGACCGGAACCGAAGCCCCTACCCTGACGCTGACCCCGCCCGAGCCTGTGCCGGTTGTGCCGGCAGAAAGGGCCGCAGGGCTTGTCCCTGTTTCGCCCGAGCACAAGTCCAAGCTGGAGGAAAAGGTTGATGCTTTCGTCGCCGATCTCGTCTCGGCCGATGCCAACTCGCCTGAATTCGGCAAAAAAGTGGACCAG
>CAZNBX010000269.1:0-471 GCA_964571305.1 uncultured Novosphingobium sp. | reverse complement strand
ATGGGCCGCAAGGAGATCATGGCCGCGGCGGGCATGTCCAACCGCTTCCTCGATCGCCCGGTCCGCGCGATGGATAAGGACTCCGGCGTCGGCGCCAACCTCGCCGAACTGCGCAAGACGGTGGAAACGCTCGATCCGGGCAAGCAGGGCAAGCTGTCGAAGGGCCGCAAGTTCCTGGGCATCATCCCGTTCGGCAATTCGATGAAGCGCTATTTCCAGTCCTACGAAAGCGCGCAGGGCCATATCCAGGCGATCCTTAACCACCTCGGCTCCGGCAAGGACGAGCTGCTGATGGACAATGCCGCGATCGATGTCGAACGGCAGAAGCTGTGGGAGGCCATGGGCAACCTTGAGCAGATGATCCACATCTCCAAGACGCTCGACACCAAGCTCGAGGAAACGGCTGCCGATCTCGACGCGACCGATCCGGCCAAGGCCAAGGCGATCCGCGAAAGCGCGCTGTTCTATGTC
>CAZNBX010000268.1:0-2640 GCA_964571305.1 uncultured Novosphingobium sp. | reverse complement strand
GATGGAACCGGGCGATATCGACTATGTCAACGCCCACGGCACTTCGACCATGGCCGACACGATCGAACTCGGCGCGGTCAAGCGCGTGTTGGGCGACGACCTGACCGGCGCTTCGATGAGCTCGACCAAGTCGGCCATTGGCCACTTGCTGGGTGGTGCTGGCGCGGTTGAAGCGATCTTCTGCATCCTCGCCATCCGCGATCAGGTCGTGCCGCCGACGCTCAATCTGGATAACCCGGACGAGGGCACCGAAGGTGTCGACCTGGTTCCCAAGGTGGCCAAGAAGCGTAAGGTTCGCGCCGTGCTGAACAACTCGTTCGGCTTTGGCGGTACCAATGCCAGCCTTGTCATGAAAGCATTGGAAGACTGATGTTTCGGTCTCGCCGGGGTCGCAAGCTGCTGATGGCGGCTGCGGCCCTGCTGCTTGCCATTGCTGTCTGGTTCGTGGGCGGATGGTACACGTCCGGCCCGCTTGCCAAAGAGGTTGCATTCCGCGTCCCGGATGGTTCTAGCCTGTCCAGCGTAGCCAGCAAGCTGGAGGCGGAAGGGATCGTTTGCTCCGCATCCACATTCAAGCTGCGCGCCCGGCTGCTTGGCGGCGATTCGACGATCAAGGCGGGTGAATTCGCGCTGCCACCCCGTGCTTCGATGTCGCGGGTGTTTGACCTGCTGACGGGCGGTGAAGTGCTGCGCCGGTTCGTTACCGTGCCCGAAGGGATGCCTTCGATCATGGTCTATGAAAGGCTGATGGCCAATCCGCTGCTGACTGGCGAGATTGCGGTTCCGGCAGAAGGTTCGATCCTGCCCGATACCTACGAGTTGCAGCAGGGCGAAAGCCGCCAGGCAGTCGTCAACCGGATGCAGGCCGCGATGAAGAAGGCGCTGGCCGAAGAGTGGAAGAAGCGCGGCGGCAATGCCTATGTGCGTTCGCCCCAGGAAGTGATCATCCTCGCCTCGATTGTCGAGAAGGAAACCGGCAAGGCAAGTGAGCGGACCATGGTTGCCGGGCTCTATTCCAACCGTCTGCGCGAAGGGATGCGGCTTCAGGCCGATCCGACGATCATTTACCCGATCACCAAGGGCAAGCCGCTGGGTCGCCGCATTCTCCAGTCCGAGATCCGCGCGGTGAACGACTACAACACCTATTCCATGGCTGGCCTGCCCAAGGGTCCGATCACCAATCCGGGGCGTGAATCCATCGCGGCGGTGCTCAACCCGGCGGATACGGACGTGCTTTACATGGTCGCGGATGGCAGCGGAGGGCATGCGTTTGCCACGACCCTGCCTGAGCACAATGCCAACGTCCGCAAGTGGTTCGACATCCGCAAGGCGCGCGGCGACTTCTGATTTCCGAAATTCGGATAACGCCTTTCCGTTCGTGCAAGCATGGCTCGCACGAACGGAAGGGTTTTCGATCAAGGTTCGACGATGTTGAACCCGCCTGGGATCGGATCCAGCGCAGCCTGGACCGCACTGACCGCAGCCGCATCCCCTTCGACCTTCAGGCCCATTGCCTGAAGCTGGGCAACCGGGATCTTGAGGAACAGCAGGGCGAGCAGCAGTTGCCGCGGGGCGGTGACCGTTGCCGCGGGATTGGCCGATGGTTGGCCAACCCGCGCAATCAGCACGGTGTTCCCGGCATCAAGGCCGACGGTTTCCTTGCGGTCGCTGATCACAAGATTGATGCTCTGTCCGGCCCGGGCGTTCTTGGCAGGATCATAGCGGGTCGCCATTGAATCCATCAGCAGCTGGGTCGGAACGGCGGCGATCATGTCGTTGCTTTGGGTTCTGACCTCGGCCGGAATGTAGCCCTGGCGCAGTTCACGCGCGGCTGAGAGGAACTGGTTGCGCCAGATGCCGCTCTCGGCCTGATAGCCTTGCTGCTCATAGCTGTCGGCGAGCAGGGCGCGGGCCTGCTTGTTGGCGGGATCGGCAAAGACCAGCTGGTTGAGCAGATCGGAAGCCCAACGGTAATCGCCTGCGTCAACCGCCTTGCGGGCCGTCGCCAGAACCTTCTTCGCTCCGCCCATCGCGGCGACGTAACGCTTGCCGCGCTCTTGCGGAGGCCAGGGGTTCAGGTTGGCGGGGTTGCCGTCGTACCAGCCGAGATACCACTGATAGACCGCCTTCGAATCGTGGCCGTAGGGGCCGTCGCAACCACGGCGGAACCCCTGCTGCGAGCGTTCCGCCGGGTGCTGGGGGCGTTCCGCGATCTCCGTCTGGGTCTCGCCCTGGTTCATCAGGCGAACGGTTTGGTCGTGGAGGTAGCGGTAATTGTCGCGCTGGCTGGCCAGCATGCTCGTCACCTCGGACTGGCCGAAGCGCGGCCAGCAATGGCTGGAGATCACGATGTCGCTGCGCTGGCCATAGAGACGCAGGGCCTCGTCGAGATAACCCGCCCAGGCGTGGGCATCACGCACCTTGGCACCGCGCGGGGTCAGGATGTTGTGCAAGGAGCATGTGCTCATTTCAGCGGACAGCAAGGCCTTTTGCGGAACGAGATACACATTGAGCTCGCTCGGCGCCTCGCTGCCGGAAACGATCTGGAACTCCATCGCAACGCCGTCGACAGTGCGGGTTTCCCCGGTCCGTTCGATCGTGTCTGTCGGGGTGATCAGGGTAATTTCACCGGCTGAGGTG
>CAZNBX010000267.1:1047-2645 GCA_964571305.1 uncultured Novosphingobium sp. | reverse complement strand
TATCGCCCCGGCCATGCCGACTATGCCTATGACGCCAAGTACGGTTTCCGCGACTATCGCGGCGGCGGGCGCAGTTCGGCCCGCGAAACCGCTTCGCGCGTGGCTGCCGGCGCGGTGGCGCGGCTGGCGATCCCGGAAGTGACGATCCTGGCCTATGTCTCCGAAATCGGAGGCGATGCGATCGACATGGCCAATTTCGACGCTGCCGAAGTGCGCAACAACCCGTTCTTCTGCCCGGATGCCAAGGCGGCAGCACGCTGGGAAAAGATCGTCGACGATGCGCGCTTGTCAGGTTCCTCGGTCGGTGCCGTGGTCGAATGTGTTGCGACCGGCGTTCCGGCCGGTTGGGGCGCGCCGCTTTATGGCAAACTGGATGCCGATCTCGCTGCGGCGATGATTGGGATCAACGCGGTCAAGGGCGTCGAAATCGGCGATGGCTTTGCCGCTGCGCGCCTGTCTGGCGAGGGCAACGCCGATCCGATGCGCCCCGGCGCGGATGGCCCGGAGTTCCTGGCCAACCACGCCGGCGGGATTGCGGGCGGAATCAGCACTGGTCAGCCGGTGGTGGTCCGCGTGGCGTTCAAGCCGACCAGTTCGATCCTCACGCCGCAGCAGACCATCAACCGCGAGGGCGAGGCGACCGAGATGTTCACCAAGGGTCGCCACGACCCCTGCGTGGGCATTCGCGGGGTCCCGGTGGTCGAGGCGATGATGGCGCTGGTCCTGGCCGACCACAAGCTGCTCCACCGCGGCCAGTGCGGCTGACATGGCCGTCTAGTTCGCGCTGATCCTGGTCTTTGTTGGCCTGCTGTGGTGGTTCAACGGCGCCCGGCAAAAGCGCCTCGATGCCGATCCCGCGCAGCAGCGCCTCGCGGAACTGCTGGCGAGTGCCGCGACTGGACGCGGCGCGACGCGCCAGCAGGTGCTCGATCACCTGAACGCGATTGCCAAGGGCAGTGCCGACCGCCGGGTCCGGCTGACCCATGCGGTCATGCTGGTGCGCAGCGAAGCCGCGCCGGACCTGTACGAGAAGGTCTTGGCCTTCTCGCGCCAGCTCTAGCCCAGCGGTTAGCCCCGCAAGACCGCACCCAACTTGACGGCAGCAGCGGTGACCCGCTCGGCAATCGCCTTCAGCTCGGCTTCGTCATAGCTTTTCTCGCCCGGTTGCAGGGTCACTTCGACGGCAAGGCTCTTCTTGCCCTCCGGCACGCCTGCGCCGCGGAAATCATCGAACAGGCGGACCGCGACGATGTTGGCCTTGTCCGCGCCCTTGACCGTGCGGACCAGGTCGCCCGCAGCGAGCTGCGCATCGACCAGGAAGGCGAAGTCGCGCTTGACCGCTTGCAGCGCGGGCGGTGCATAGGCGGCGCGGGCAAAGCCGCTGCTCTTCTTCGCCGGGATCGCGTCGAGGAACAGTTCGACCGCTGCCACTGGCACGCCAATGTCGAACTGCTTGAGCAGGGCCGGATGGAGCATGCCGAACCGCGCCAGCACAGTCTTCGGGCCCAGCCGCAGCGTCGCGGATTGGCCCGGGTGGAACTGCGCACCGGCTTCGCCCATGACCTGCAGGTTGTCGACCGGCGCACCGGCCTCGGCAA
>CAZNBX010000267.1:0-1037 GCA_964571305.1 uncultured Novosphingobium sp. | reverse complement strand
GGCAAGCAGGGCAATCGCCTCGGCCTTGGCATCGAACGCGTCAAAGCTTTGCGCCTTGCCGGTGGCCCAACCGCGCGGGGTCTTTTCCCCGGCCAGGACCAGGCCAAGCGTCAGGCGCTCGTCGCTGTGACCAGCAGACCCACGCAGATAGCGGCGGCCCAGCTCGAACAGGCGCAGGCCCGCCGCGCCGCGATCGACATTGCGGCGCACTGCGGACAGGAGACCCGGCAGAAGCGAAGGTCGCATGGTCTTCATGTCTTCGCTGATCGGGTTGGCCAGCGTCCACAGGTTGGCATCACCATCGCTGAAGGCGAGCGCCTCTGGTTCCGGAAGGAACGACCAGGTCACGGCCTCGTGCGCGCCGCGTGCGGCGGCGGCACGGCGGACCTTGCGCTCCAGCAACTGCACCGGGGTTGCCGTCGGGCGGGCCACGCCATCGACCCGCGGCAGCGGCGTACTGGCGATATTGTCGAGCCCGTGGATGCGGACCACTTCCTCGACAATGTCCGCCGCGCCGTCGACGTCCGGACGCCATGACGGGACGATCACGTTCCAGCGTGCATCGCTGGCAAAGCCCAGTTCGCGCAAGGTGGCGCGCTGCCGATCTTCGGCAATCGCGACGCCGCCCAGCCGTTCGGCCAGGGCCGGGTCATAGGCGATGACCTTGGTGCCCTGCGGTGCTTCACCGGCGCGGATGATCTCGCTCGGCTCGCCGCCGCAGATTTCGGTGATGAGCTGGGTCAGCAGGCGCAGGCCGGTATCGAGGAAGGCCGGATCGACCCCGCGCTCAAAGCGCTGGCGCGCCTCGGACGCACGGTTGAGCTTGCGCCCGGTGTCGCCAATCCGGGTCGGATCGAAGTAGGCGACTTCCAGCAGGACGTCGGTCGTGTTCTCGCTGCAGCCGGAGTGTTCGCCGCCCATGATCCCGGCGATGTCATGCACGCCCTTGTCATCGGCAATCACGGTCATCGACGCGGCCAGGGTATATTCCTTGCCATTCAGCGCCAGCACTGTTTCGCCATCCTGCGCGCGGCGGG
>CAZNBX010000266.1:0-2649 GCA_964571305.1 uncultured Novosphingobium sp. | reverse complement strand
TCGCAATTCGGCGGCGGCGGGTTGGTGCACATGCAGGAAATCGGTGCCGCGCTGGACCAGGTCCGGGCCGCGAAGAAGCCGGTTCTCGCCTATTCCATGGCCTATACCGACGATGGCATGCTGCTTGCTGCGCACGCCAGCGAAGTCTGGCTCCACCCGCTCGGTGGCGCTTTCATCACCGGGCCGGGCGGAAACCGCCTTTATTACGGTGACTTGCTGAAGCGATACAAGGTCAACGTCCACGTGTTCCGGGTCGGCACCTACAAGGATTTCGTCGAGCCCTACCTTTACAACCAGGCCTCGCAGCCGTCGCAGGAAGCGCGGCGCGCGCTGCTCGGTGCGGTGTTCGAACAGTGGAAGGATGACGTCACCAAGGCCCGGCCCAAGGCCAACCTGAAACTGGTCACCAGCGATCCGGCTGGCTGGATGGCTGCGGCCCAAGGCGATTCGGCCAAGGCGGCGCTCGATGCCGGTCTGGTCGACAAGCTGGGTGACGAGGTCGCCTTCGGCGAGCGGGTCAAGGCCATTGCCGGCGAGGACAAGATCAGCGAGGCTCCGGGTTCTTTCGCGCGCAATCACTACCAGACCCTGCTGGCGGCCCATCCGGAAGAAGACAGCGGTGACGCGGTGGCGGTGGTGACCGTTGCGGGCAATATCGTCGATGGCAAGGAAGGCCCGGGCAGTGCGGGCGGCGAGCGGATCGCCGGCCTGATCGACGAGGCCAACACCGACGGCGCCAAGGCGCTGGTCCTGCGGGTCGATTCGCCGGGTGGCTCGGTCTATGCCTCAGAACAGATCCGCCTTGCGCTGCAGCGCTTCAAGGCCAAGGGGCGGCCGGTCGTGGTGTCGATGGCCAATGTCGCCGCCAGCGGTGGTTACTGGGTCTCGACGCCCGCCAGCCGGATCTTTGCCCAGCCCGGTACGATCACCGGTTCCATCGGAATTTTCGCGATCATCCCGAGTTTCGAGCAAACTCTCGCCGATTTCGGCGTGAAGTCCGACGGAATGCGTACCACGCCGCTGTCGGGCCAGCCCGACGTGCTTGGCGGGTTTTCGCCCGAGATCGAGAAGATGATCCAGCTGAATATCGAGCATAATTACCGCCGCTTCCTCGGCCTGGTTGCGCAGTCGCGCGGCAAGACGCCCGAGCAGATCGACACGGTCGCCCAGGGCCGCGTCTGGGACGGCGGTACGGCGCGGCAGAACGGGCGGGTCGACCAGTTCGGCGGGCTCGACGACGCAATCGGCTTCGCCGCGAAATCGGCCAAGCTGGAGAGCTGGCACCCGCAGTTCTATGGCAGCGACGACGATCCCTATGCTTCGCTGTTGGAGCGGCTGATGGGCGACGACGAGGATTCGAGTGAGCCTGAGGCGACCGACCTTGCGGGCATCCTGGCAGTCCAGCAGCGCGCCCGGATCGCGGCCGGGCTGGGCGAAATCCAGTGGCTCGGCGAGGTTCGCGGGGCCCAGGCCTATTGTCTCGATTGCGCGGTTCCGGCCAAGGGCGTGACCGTCAGGGCGCAGGCCAATTGGTTCACCGCGCTGGCAACTGTGCTGGGACTGCGTTGATCCGAACCGCTAATGCTTGCCCTTTCAGCGCATGCCCACTAAGGGCCACGCCTTGATTCACACTTCGTCGGGCTTGCGGGCGTGGCGGAACTGGTAGACGCGCTGGTTTTAGGTACCAGTATCGAAAGATGTGGGGGTTCGAGTCCCTTCGCCCGCACCAGGTTCCGCCCGAACGCCCCCGCCGATGCGGATGCATGTGAAACGAAGGCTTCATTTGTCATGCAGATTGTCGAGACCAGCAACCAGGGACTGAAGCGCGCCTATACGGTGACGATCAAGGCCAAGGACATCGCCGCCAAGATTGACGGCGAAGTCAGCAAGATCGCCTCGCAGGTGCGTATGCCCGGTTTCCGTCCCGGCAAGGTGCCGGCGAACCTGGTGAAGAAGATGCATGGTCCGGCGCTCCACCAGGAAGCCCTCAACACCACCGTGCGCGAAGCGATCGACAAGGTCATCGCCGACAACAAGCTGCGTCCCGCGATGCAGCCTCAGATCGCGCTGGGCGAAGGGTACGAGGAAGGCAAGGACGCCGAACTGACTGTCGACCTGGAAGTGCTGCCGGTCATCGAAGTCCCGTCGCTCGACGGCATCAAGCTGGAAAAGCTGGTCGTGCCGGTTGCCGACTCCGAAGTCGACGCGCAGCTGTCGCAGCTCGCCGCTGGCGCCAAGAGCTTTGAAGACGCCAAGAAGGGCAAGAAGGCCGAAAACGGCGATCAGCTGATCATCGATTTCGTCGGCAAGCTGGACGGCGTTGCCTTTGAAGGTGGCAGCGCCACCGACACCGCGCTGGAACTCGGCGCTGGCCGTTTCATCCCCGGCTTCGAAGAGCAGCTGGTTGGCGTGAAGGCTGGCGACGAAAAGACCATCAACGTGACCTTCCCGGCCGACTATCCGGCCGAAAACCTGAAGGGCAAGGAAACCACCTTCGACATCACCGTCAAGGCAGTGAAGGTTCCGGGCGAAACCAAGATCGACGACGACTTTGCCAAGTCGCTCGGCCTGGAAAGCCTCGACCAGCTCAAGGGCCTGCTGCGCGGCCAGCTGGAGCAGGAAACTGCCGGCCTGACCCGCACCCAGATG
>CAZNBX010000265.1:1309-2653 GCA_964571305.1 uncultured Novosphingobium sp. | reverse complement strand
GCATACCGCCCCGGTCCTGGCCGATCTGGCTCGCCAGCGCGGGATCGACATGCCGATTGTCGAGGCAGTCTGCCGCCTGCTCGCGGGGGAGGCTCCGGCGACCAGCGTGGTCAGCGACCTGCTTTCCCGTCCGCTTCGGGCTGAAGGCCTCGAGGCATGAGCGAGGAACGCAGCGAACAGCAGGATATCCAGGCGCTGGCCAAGGGTGGCCGGACCAATATCCTTGGCTTCGTCCTGCGGCTGGCGGGCAATATCCCGTTCCTGTTCATCGCCGGGCGGCTTTATGGCGCGGAAGCGCTGGGCCGGTTTGCCTTTGCCGTCGCCGTGGTCGAACTCGCGGTACAGCTTTGCACCCTGGGGCAAAAGCGCGGCTTGGCCCAGGAACTGGCGCGTGAAGACGCCCATCCGGCCAATGTCGTGGGCGACGGGATGCTGCTCAGCGGCGCGCTGGCTGCCGTGGTCGCGGCGGTGTTCTATCTCTTCCCGATCCTGGTCTTCCCCAGCGGACACTATAACGCGGTCGATCGCCTGATCCCGCTGATCATGGTGCCGATGGTGCTGACGGACATTGCCCTGTCGGCCCAGGCCTATCGCTTTGACGTGGCGACAACCGTTCGCGCCCGCGCCTTGGTCGAACCGTGGACCCGCTCGCTCCTGGCTGGAGCGCTGTGGTTCGTCGTGCCGTCCAGCGGACTCATCATTGCCTACATCGCCTCGGTCTTTGCCACGGCGGCGGCGGCGCTGTGGCCGGTTTATCGCACCTATGGCCTGCCGCGTGCCTGGCAGCCGCACCCGCTCAAGCTGGGCAAGCTTGCCCTTGGTAACCTGCCACTGGCCGTGGCCGATGCGGTGGAATGGGGGACGCGGCGGCTCGACCTGGCGATCCTGGGCATCTTTGCCGGACCGAAGGCGGTCGGGGTCTATTACGTCGCGCAGCAGATCGCCTCGCTGCCGCAGAAGTTCAAGACCAGTTTCGAGCCGGTGCTGGGGCCGGTCATCACCCGCAATCTCAAGGACCGGAATTACGCCGCGATTTCGCAGCAGGTCTGCCAGGTCGGCTTCTGGATCACCGCCGCGCAGGTCGCCGTGGCGCTGGCGCTGGGCTTGCCGGGTGAGGGCGTGATGGGCCTGACCGGACCGGCCTTCGTGGGCGGGACGGGCGCCTTGGCCTTCCTGCTGGCGGCGGAGGTCATCGCTTCGGCGGGGGTCGGCTTTGACGGCATTCATTTCCGCGTCAATCGCTTCCTGACGCTCGGCGGCCAGAGTCTTCTGTCCTTGTTTGGCAGAGACAGTGACAATCCAGCGCGCTTTGGTTAGATCAGAGAGTTTGCGTCCAAGCTCGGC
>CAZNBX010000265.1:0-1299 GCA_964571305.1 uncultured Novosphingobium sp. | reverse complement strand
GGTCCGGCCTTCGTGGGCGGCACCGGCGCGCTTGCCCTGCTGCTGACGGCATCGGTTATCGCTTCTGCCGCCGTGGTCAGCGAAGCGGCGCTGATCTATGTGAAGCGCATGGTCAACCTGTGGCTCTCGCTCGCCACCGTGGCAGTCCAGGTGGTGGCCTCGGTCGGCCTGATCCTGCTGGCCAAGCGGCTGGGGCTGGGGCAACTTTACTGGGCGGCGGCCGTTGCCGGTGGATTGATGATCGCGCTGGGCTTTGCCTCGCTCGCCAAGTCCCGCGTTCTCTCGCGGTTTCTGGGGCACCCGGCCAACCCGTGGCGCTGGTCGGTGGTCCTCGCTGCGCTCCCGACCGTGGTGGTGGGCTGGCTCGTTACCCGCTATCTGCCCGAATGGGTCGAACTGGCCCTTGGCATTCCGGCGATCCTCGCCACCTATTGCTGGGTAATCTGGGTCAAGGGCTTCGGCCCCGAAGACCGCGTGCTGTTCCGCCGCAATGTCGGCGCTTGATCTGAACGAAGGAAATGGTGCGATGATGCAGACGATCGAAGCCAATTGGGTCGCCTTTGCCGTGGCGCTGCTGGCCATTCTGGTGGTCGGCTGGCTGTTGCTGGCCCGCGCCCGGAGCAAGCCCACCCGCCGAGAATACAAGCCCGACGTGCTCGACCAGGGCGCGGCCTCGATCCAGCGCAACCAGGCGCTGATCGACGCGGCCCCGGCGGCCAAGGTCACCCCGCCACCGCTGGGCGCGACGATGGCCGGCATGGGCGAGGCTGTCGCGATCGGTGCGCAGGACGTGGTCGAGGAAGCCGCGACCCAGCCTGAGCCGCAGCCCGAGATCGAGCCTTCGCCCGAGCCGTCGCCCGCTCCCGCTCCGCAGCCTGAAGTGGAACCGCAGCCCGAGGTTGTCCCGGCGCCCGAGCCGCAGCCCGAAATCGTCCCCTCGGTCGAACCGATCCCGACGCCCGCGCCGCCGACTGCCGCGCCCGAAGGCGACGTGCTGGTCGCCGACGACCTGTCGCGGATCAAGGGGCTGGGACCGAAACTGCAAAAGCTGCTGCCGACGCTGGGCCTGTCGACCTTCGCCCAGATCGCCGCGCTGAGCGATGCGGACCTGGCCGAGCTCGATACCAAGCTGGGCGCCTTCGCCGGTCGTCCGGCCAAGGACAACTGGGTCGAGCAGGCCAAGTACCTAGCAACCGGGGATACTGCGGGCTTCGAAGCGCGCTTCGGGAAGGTCTGATCTAGACCGCGCCCTA
Source organism: uncultured Novosphingobium sp. (assembly GCA_964571305.1). GTDB lineage: Bacteria > Pseudomonadota > Alphaproteobacteria > Sphingomonadales > Sphingomonadaceae > Novosphingobium. The sequence goes on along the minus strand of CAZNBX010000265.1, from coordinate 46 downwards.
GCGGCCCCACTTCTTCTGGACTTTGCCATAGCGCGTCTTGCGCGTG
>CAZNBX010000264.1:0-2654 GCA_964571305.1 uncultured Novosphingobium sp. | reverse complement strand
CGACTGGCCAGCACTGGATCGTCCCGACCAGATGCTCTTCCCCGTCGATGGCGGCAAAGGACAGGGCGGGCAGCCAGTCGCTGCCATCGCGCACCTTGTAGGCGGTGCGCTGGTGCCGACCGGGTTCGAACGCGCGGTCCAGCAATTGCTCGACCAGAACGGGATCGACATTGTCGAGCGGGATCAGGGTGGCGACATCAGACATTGCGCGCGCCGATAGGACCGCCGCGCGCCGATGTCGAATCGAATTACCGCAGGTTTAGCGGCGCGAAAGCCGCAGCAACCGCCCGCCCGGACCGTCTTCCAGCACCAGCAGGGCGCCATCCGGTGCTTCGGCAATCGCGCGGATTCGCTTTTCGGTGGGGTAGCGGGCCTCTTCACTGGCCTTGTCGCCGTTGATCTTCACGCGGACCACTGCGGTCGGCTTCATCGCGCCGATCAGCAATTGCCCCTTCCACTCGGGCCACATCTTGCCGGAATAGAAGGTCATGCCGCCGGGCGCGATGACCGGGTTCCAGTAGAGCGCGGGCGCGGCAAAGTCCGGGCGGGTGTCATGGTGCGGAATGAATTCGCCGCTGTAGTGCCGCCCTTCTGAAACCAGCGGCCAGCCATAGTTGGCACCGGGCTTGATCAGGTTCAGCTCGTCACCGCCCGCCGGGCCATGCTCAAGCTCCCACAACCTGCCATCTGGCGCGAATTCGAGGCCAAGGATGTTGCGATGGCCCAAGGTGACATGCTCTGTCGCGCCACTCGGCTTGCCCGCAGCGTCGATCGGCATGCGGATGACCTTGCCCAGGTCGCTGTTCGGGTCCTGGGCCGGCTGCATCTTCTGGCGTTCGCCCGAGGCAATGTAGAGATAATTGCGGTCTGGGCTGATCGCGAGGCGGTGCGAGAAATGGCCGCGCCCGGTCACCTTCGGGTTCTGCCGCCAGATCGTCTCGAACCCTTCAAGGCGGGGCGCGCCCTGGCCGAGGACCAGCGTCCCGGTGCCGACCGCAGCGCCGCGGGTGTCGTTCTCGCCCGCTTCGACCCAGCTGAGGTAGATCCGGCCCGATTTGGCAAAGTCCGGCGCGGCGATCACGTCTCCCAGGCCGCCCTGGCCGCCAAAGTCGACCGTGAAGGGCAGGGGCACGTCCCGGACCGAACCGTCTGCCGCACGTAGCTTGAGCTTACCGGCTTTCTCGGTAATCAGCAGCTGCCCTTGGGGCAGGACGGCGAGGGCCCAAGGCGCTTCGAAAGTGCCGAGTTCCTGGATGGCAAACTGTCCTTCAACCTGGTTCACAGTGGCCGGGCTATCCCCAGCAGCGGGGCCGCCGCAGCTTGCAGCGATGAGGACGAGGGGCGAAAGAGCGGTCAGGAGTTTGTTGCGCATGGCCGACGATATTGGTCACAAACCGGTTCTTGCCAAGTACCCCGATGGTCAGGTGATCATCGGCGTGGACGAGGCTGGCCGGGGGCCACTGGCCGGTCCGGTCGTCGCCGCGGCCGTCGTGCTGTGCAAGCCGCGCCCTTCAGGTCTCGACGATTCCAAGAAGCTCTCGGCCGCGCGCCGGGCCGAATTGGAAGCGACGATCAAGCGTCGCTGCCTGTGGGCCGTTGGCGTGGTCGACGTGGAGGACATCGACCGGCTCAATATTTTTGGCGCGACGATGCTGGCGATGAGCCTCGCCGTGCAATCGCTATGCGAGCAGCTGGATGGCGAGCCGCACCAAGTCCTGGTCGATGGCAACATGACGCCGCATGGCCGCCGCCCGGAATGGCGCTGGCCGGCGCGGGCGATTGTCGGTGGCGATGCGATTGAGCCGTGCATCTCCGCCGCCTCGATCATCGCCAAGGAACACCGCGACCGGCTGATGCGCGAATATGCCGAGGCCCATCCGCACTATGGGTGGGAGCGCAACGCGGGCTATGGCACACCCCAACACCTTGAGGCCTTGCGGCGCCACGGCCCGACCCCGCTGCATCGCCGCAGCTTCGCCCCGGTCGCGCAGTTGGTCCTGCTCTAGAATTTTGATCGGCTGAGTCCGGCCGGTCACACCACCAGATGTTGAGTCCCGCGCGGATCGTGGGACTCTAGATGCTGTAGCGGACTCGTTTCGTTCCCAGTTAGCGGACACGAATCTACCTGCGACTCCAAGGATTCCAGCCAGTTTTCGCTTGACGCAGAGTCCCGGAAGACTCACCCTGTGGATAACTTTGCAGTATTCCAGGGGCAGTTATGGGTCAGATGTTGGTGGGTGAGAAGGCGCGGCTGCGCGCCGTCAAAGAGGTCGCGCGACCCGATTTGCCGCTGGGCCAGATCATCCCCGGTGACTGTGTTGAGGCGATGCGTACGCTGCCGACCGACAGCGTCGACATGATCTTTGCCGATCCTCCGTACAATCTCCAGTTGGGCGGGGACCTGTCGCGTCCGGACGGCAGCCACGTCGATGCCGTGACCGACGACTGGGACAAGTTTGACAGCTTTGCCGCCTATGACAAGTTCAGCCGTGAATGGCTGACCGAGGCGCGCCGCGTGCTCAAGCCCAATGGTTCGATCTGGGTGATCGGTTCATACCATAACATCTTCCGCCTCGGCGCGATGATGCAGGACATGGGCTTCTGGATCCTTAACGACATCGTTTGGCGCAAGTCCAACCCGATGCCCAATTTCA
>CAZNBX010000263.1:400-2666 GCA_964571305.1 uncultured Novosphingobium sp. | reverse complement strand
GAGCGGATCGATGCGCCCGGGCTCTGGCCGCGCGACCCGCCGGTGCGCTTTCGCAAGACCGTCCCCGATAGCTGGTTACGCCTGACCATCAGCGAAGGCCGCAACCGCCAGGTCCGCCGGATGACCGCCGCGGTCGGCCACCCGACCCTGCGGCTGGTGCGCTGGGCGGTGGGCGACTGGACGCTCGACGGAATTGCGCCGGGGGAATGGCGACAGGTACAGCCCTAGCGTTTTGCTTCGTGAGTCCCGGCCTACGCCAGGATGACACTAAATTGTACGTCATCCCGGCGCAGGCCGGGACCCAGTCAAACTAGAAAAACCTTTCGAATAAATCCTCCCACCGGGGGTTCATCTCCTCGATCAGCCGCAGCTTCCACTGCCGCTTCCATTCCTTGATCCGCTTTTCGCGCAGGATCGCCTGTTCCATGTCGCCATGCTGTTCGAACCAGACCAGCATCTTGCAGCCATAGCGCTGCGAGAAGCCGCCAAAGGTTCCTTCCTTGTGCTGGGCGACGCGGAGTGGGAGGTTGCTGGTTACGCCGGTGTAGAGGGTGCCATTGCGCCGGCTGGCCATGATGTAGACGTAGCCGATGCGGGGCATGGGCGCTCCTGGGATTAGAGCGGTTATATCAACGTTTCCTTTTTATACCAATTCATTGCATATGATCACTGGGTCCCGGCCTGCACCGGGATGACGTCAAACCTTTTGTCATCGCGGCGTAGGCCGGGACCCAGGGCGTAAGGGACCGCCACGGGCAGAAGAGTCACACCTCTGCAACATCGCCATGAGAGCTTCGGGCTCATGGAAAACGCAGCTTCCCAATTCGACTGGATCGGCTGGCTTGCCAGCATCCCCGGAATCCCCGCCGGCTGGGGTAACCAGCCTGCCGAAACGCCTGAGGACGAAGACCCGCTGCCGCTGGCGGCCTAGCTGGCCTTGAAGCGCAGCGGCAGGGCCTTGAGCCCGCCGACGAGCGTGCTCTTCGCGCGCTCGGGCTCCCCGGCCAGTTCGACGCTGTCGATCCGGTCGAGCAGTGCTTCGAACAGCAGGCGCATTTCCAGCCGGGCGAGGTGCAGGCCAAGGCACTGGTGCGCGCCTGCGCCGAACGCGATGTGGCGGTTGCCTTCGCGGCTGGCGTCGAAGCGGCGCGGATCGGGGAACTGCGCCGGATCGTGGTTGGCCGCGACATAGTTGATCATCAGCCAGTCCCCGGCCTTGACCGTGACGTCGCCGAACTGGGTATCCTCGGCCGCGGTGCGCATGAAGTGCTGGACCGGGCTGGTCCAGCGGATCGCTTCCTCGACAATGCCGGGCACCAGGCTGCGGTCGGCCTTTACGCGGGCGAACTGTTCCGGATCCTGCGCGAGGGCGAGCATGGCCCCGGCGGTGCTGGCGCTGGTCGTGTCGTGGCCGGCGGCGGCGACGATGATGTAGTAACCCGCACGGTCGCGGGCGCTGATCGGTTCGCCGTCGATGGTCGCCGTGGCGAGGATCGTGGCGACGTCGCTGGTCGGATTGGCGCGGCGCTGGTCCGCCAGGCCTTCGAAATAGGTTTCGAACTCGGCCACGGCGCCGAACACGATCTGGCTGATCTGTTCCGGGGTCAGGCTGGCCATGCCGGTCTGGTTGAGGTCTTCGTCCTGCCCGCCGAACATCTGCTGGGTGAGGAACAGCATCTTCGGCTCGTCCTCTTCCGGCACGCCCAGGATCTGCATCACCACGTGGAGCGGATAGGGAGCGGCGACCAGCGGCACGAAATCCGCTTCCGGCCCGGCGGCAACCAGGCGGTCGGCGGTCTTGGCGGCCAGTTCGCGAATCTGCGCCTCGATCGTGCGCAGGTTCTTGGGCATGAACCATTCCTGCGTCAGGCGGCGCAGCTTGGGGTGCTTCGGCGCGTCGAGCACGACCAGCGAGGAGACCAGGTTGGGGCTTTCCTCGCCCTGCCGCGCGGTCACTTCGCGGGCAAGGGCTTCCCCGGCCTTGTTGGTGAAGACGGTCGCGCGCGGGGCGTTGAGGAACTTGGCGTTCTCCTTCGACACCCGCATCGCATCGTCATAGCGCGTCAGCAGCCAGAACGGGTCGTGATCCCCGGTCGGGCTTTCGATCCGCACCACCGGAGTTTCCGCACGCAGCCGGTCGAACACGTCGAGCGCCGTCGTCCAGTCGGCATAGGACTTGGGATCGATGACCGCTTCGGCATCCTGCGGCGAGGCGACCGGGCCGGTCATGCGCCGGCCCCGGCCTGCGCCTTTTCATAGGCTTCCT
>CAZNBX010000263.1:0-390 GCA_964571305.1 uncultured Novosphingobium sp. | reverse complement strand
GTCCGCTCATCGTTCAGGTTCTCCCGGTGGTGTTATCGTTGTTGCGGCAAGCGGCTCAGCCGCCCGCCTGGGCCTTTTCGTAGGCTTCCTTGTATTCGTCGCGCAGCAGCCGCTTGTAGAGCTTGCCGGTCAGTTCGCGCGGCAGTTGCTCGCGGAAGTCGATCTGGCGCGGCATCTTTACGCGCGAAAGTTGGCCTGAGAGGTATTCGGTCAGTTCGGCGGCGAGTTCCGGGGTGGCTTCGCCCATGTCCATCGGCTGGACCACGGCGACCACGCGTTCGCCCATGTCCGGGTCGGGCGCGCCGATCACGGCGGCGTCGGCCACCTTGGGGTGAGTGACGAGCAGGTTCTCGATCTCCTGCGGGTAGATGTTGACCCCGCCCGAGATGA
>CAZNBX010000262.1:0-2666 GCA_964571305.1 uncultured Novosphingobium sp. | reverse complement strand
GATCCGAGCATTGGGCGGGGCAGGGGGCCTAGTTGAGGCAGCGGCCCTGCCGGCAGACCTCACGCTTGCCGCGATTGTCGGCTGTGCGGGCCTCTCGCCGACCATGGCCGCAATCGAGCAGGGCCGGACCGTTGCGCTAGCCAACAAGGAAGCGCTGGTTTCGGCAGGCGACGTGATGATCGCTGCGGTCGCCGCGCATGGCACGACTCTGCTGCCTGGCCGGAAACGACCCGGCCCACGTGCGCTCAATTACGCTGACCGCCAGCGGCGGCCCGCTCCGTGACTGGACGGCAGGGCAATTGGCCAGCGCCACGCCGGAACAGGCGGTCAAACACCCGAACTGGGCGATGGGCGCGAAGATCAGCGTCGACAGCGCCACCATGTTCAACAAGGGGTTGGAACTGATCGAGGCGCATCACCTCTTCCCGGTCGGGCTGGATAAGCTGAAGATCGTGGTTCACCCGCAGTCGGTGGTCCATTCGATGGTCGAGTACCGCGATGGATCGACCCTGGCGCAGCTTGGCCCGAGCGACATGCGGGTGCCGATTGCCTCGTGCCTGGCCTGGCCGGACCGGATGGATACGCCGTGCGATCCGTTGAACCTTGCCGCGCTGGGCGAACTGACCTTCCGTGCGCCGGATGAAGACCGTTTTCCCGCGACCCGCCTGTGCCGCCAGGCGGCGGAGCAGGGCGGGGCCGCCCCGGCGGTGCTCAACGCGGCGAACGAGATCGCGGTTGCCGCGTTCCTTTCTGGACAGATTGGGTTCACCCGGATCGCGGTAATGGTCGAAGAATTGTTGGCTGGGTACACGCCCGGCGCGCCGACTTCGCTGGACGATGTGATCGCCATCGACGCCGAAGCCCGGAGCCGTGCCCGGGCCTTGCTGGAGCTAATGTGAATTGCCTGAATCACCCTCCATCCTGTTGACTGTCTTCGCCTTTCTTCTTCTTCTGGGGCCGTTGATCGTCCTGCATGAACTCGGCCACTACCTGATGGGCCGCGTCTTTGGCGTGCGCGCGCTGACCTTTTCGGTCGGGATCGGCAAGGAGTTGTGGCACCGGGTGGACAAGCGCGGAACGCGCTGGCGCATCGCGGCCATTCCGCTTGGCGGGTTCGTGCTGTTTGCCGGCGATGCCGATGCGACGAGCAAGCCTGACCCGGCTTTGCAGGGGGCTTCACCGGAAGAGTTGAAGGGGACTTTCCCGGGCGCGCCGCTGTGGCAGCGCACCCTGATCGTTCTCGCCGGACCGCTGGCGAACCTGCTGGTCGCCGTGGCGATCATCGCGGCCTTCGTGGCTGCGGTGGGTGTACCTTCGAACCCGCCCATCGTAACGGGTTTCGCAGACAGTTCGCCGGCCCGCTCGGCTGGCATTCTCCAGGGCGACCGCATCGTTGCAGTCGACGGCAAGACCACCGAATCCTTCAAGGATGTGGCCAGCGCGGTCATGATCTACCCGAACCAGACGGTTCGTCTCACGGTGGAGCGTGACGGCCGATCGTTCGATGTTCCCGTCAAGCTGGCCGAGCGCGTGGTCACCGACCGCTTCGGCAATGAAAGCCGCTTTGGCATGCTGGGCGTGGCTGGGGGCAATCTTGAACTGCGCCCGGTGAACCCGGTCGAGGCGGTGGGCTATGGTTTCAGCGAAAGCGTTGGGATCATGAAGACCATGGCGATCGGTCTGAAGCAGATCATTGCCGGCGAACGCTCGGTCAAGGAGATGGGCGGGCCGGTCAAAATCGCCAAGTATTCTGGTGAGATGATGAGCCTCGGCTGGCTTGCCTTCATCGAATTCGCCGCACTCATTTCAATTAACTTGGCATTCATCAACCTCCTGCCAATTCCCACCCTCGACGGTGGGCACCTGGCTTTCTACGCCGCGGAGGCAGTCCGCCGTAGGCCGCTGGATGCGCGCAGTCAGGAATGGGCATTTCGCGGCGGCATGGCCCTGGTGGTGACCGTTGCGGTGTTCGTGACTTTCAACGACCTGGTCTCGCTCTTCTTCAAATAGGCAGGGCGTGCTGAAAAGCGGGAAAACTGCGGAATATGACGGCAAGTTAGCTTGATCGAACCGGGCGCATCGGGCAGAGGGCGGCTACGTGCCTGCAAGCTGCGCAAGGTGTGCCTTGGGGAACCCTACTCGTAGCAAATTGAAGACTGGAATTGCCGTGCCGATGAACAAGACCATGGTGGAACGCAAACCGCTGCAGCGCACTAGCCTTCCGATGGCCGCGCTGCTTTTGGGGACTACCGTGCTGGCAGGCTTGCCGCAGGTGGCGCTGGCCCAGGCTGCTCCCTCCGTGCAGGCTGCCGCCCCGGCGACCGGCGAGGCGATCAAGTCGATCAACGTCACTGGTGCCCAGCGGCTCGAAGCGGACACCATCCGCACCTACATCAAGCTGCGGATTGGCCAGCCTTACACCCAGGCCGTGGCGGACCAGGCGCTGAAGGACCTGTTCGCCACCGAATTGTTTTCCGACGTCCAGATCCGCAACGATGGCGGCAACCTGACCATCGAGGTGAAGGAAAACCCGGTGATCAACCGGATCATCCTGGAAGGGAACAAGCGGCTCAAGTCGGAAAAGATTCTTCCGGAAATCAAGCTGGCGGCGCGTCAGATCTTTACTCGGTCGAAGGTCCGCGCCGACGTTGCCCGCATCATCGAAC
>CAZNBX010000261.1:0-2700 GCA_964571305.1 uncultured Novosphingobium sp. | reverse complement strand
TGGCACCCTGACCGGGAAGGGTCCGAAGGGCACCCTCACGCTCGGTCTGCGTGATGAGATCAGCTACACCGTCGATGGCGATGCGATCGTCATGAAGCCGGGTAACGACAGCAAGCAGGCTCGTGCCTTTTGGGGTATGCAGCGCACGCTGGGCGATAACCCGGTGACCGGTGTGACCCAGGGTTACACCAAGGTCCTCGAAATCACCGGTGTCGGCTACCGCGCCAATGCTCAGGGCAAGAACCTGAAGCTGCAGCTCGGCTACAGCCATGACGTCGATTTCGCCGTGCCGGAAGGCATCGAAATCAAGACGCCCGACAACACCACGATCGAGATTTCGGGCATCGACAAGCAGAAGGTCGGCCAGGTTGCGGCCGAGATTCGCCGGTGGCGCAAGCCTGAGCCCTACAAGGGCAAGGGTATCAAGTACCGCGGCGGGTTCATCTTCCGTAAGGAAGGGAAGAAGAAGTAATGGCCAAGCTGTCCCTTTTCGAGCGCCGTCGTCGGCGCGTTCGCACCGCGCTCAAGGCGCGTGCCGGTGGCCGTCCGCGGCTTTCGGTGCACCGTTCGGGCCGTCACATCTACGCCCAGATCATCGACGATGCGGCAGGCCGCACCGTTGCTGCAGCCAACTCGCTTGGCCAGACTGGCGCTACCTGTGATGCCGCAGCCCAGGTTGGCAAGGCCCTGGCCGAAGCCGCCAAGAAGGCTGGCGTGACCACTGTCGTGTTCGACCGCGGTGGCTTCCTGTTCCATGGTCGCGTCAAGGCGCTGGCCGATGCCGCCCGTGAAGGCGGGCTGGAGTTCTAAGATGGCTGACGAAACCAACAACGCAGAAGTCCAGGCTGAACAGCCGATCGCTGCCGACGCTCAGCAGGGTGGTGACACCGGCGGCGAAGCGCGCGAAGGTCGTGGTCGTGGCCGTGGTCGCGGTGGCGAGCGCGGTGACCGTGGTGGCCGTGGCCGCCGTGACGACCGTCGTGGTCGTGGCGACGAAGAAGGCGGTGAAGAGCTGATCGAAAAGCTGGTTCACATCAACCGCGTTTCGAAGACCGTGAAGGGTGGTAAACGCTTTGGCTTTGCCGCGCTCGTCGTGGTCGGCGATGGCAAGGGCCGTGTCGGCTTTGGCCATGGCAAGGCTCGCGAAGTGCCGGAAGCCATCACCAAGGCGACCGCTTCGGCCAAGAAGAAGATGGTTCGCGTTCCTCTGAAGGAAGGCCGTACCCTGCACCATGATGGCAAGGGTCGCTTCGGTGCCGGCAAGGTCAACGTTCGCTCGGCTCCGGCCGGTACCGGGATCATCGCCGGTGGCCCGATGCGCGCCGTGTTCGAAAGCCTCGGTGTTGCCGACGTGGTGACCAAGTCGGTCGGTACCTCGAACCCCTACAACATGATCCGCGCTACCTTCGACGCGCTGACCGACCAGACTTCGCCGAAGTCGGTTGCTCAGCGTCGTGGCAAGAAGGTTGCCGACCTGCTCGGTCGTGGCGGAGCCAGCGCTGCGGAGGCTGAAGCCGCCGCTGACGCGATTGTGGAGTAAGCACGATGGCGAAGATCAAGATCAAGCAGATCGGTTCGCCGATCCGTCGCCCGGAAAGCCAGAAGAAGGTTCTGGTTGGCCTGGGCCTGGGCAAGATGAACCGCGTGGTCGAGGTGGAAGACACCCCGGAAGTCCGTGGCGCCATCGCCAAGCTGCCCCACATGGTGGCCGTGGTCGACTGAACTTTGGTTCTGGCGAACAGATAAAGAAATGCCCCGGCGGAAACGTCGGGGCTTTTTCGTTGTCGAATGCTGAGATGACCCAGCCTATTTCGTGCAGCGGATCAGGAGTGGACAAGGCTGTCCCCCGCCGCTAAGGGCGACCCTCCTATCAGCGCGACTAAAAGCGAAAGCGAGTGCAAGACATGAAACTGAATGAAATCCGCGACAACAATGGTGCCCGCAAGTCCCGCATGCGCGTGGGCCGTGGTATCGGTTCGGGCAAGGGCAAGACTGCCGGCCGCGGCCAGAAGGGTGCCAAGGCACGTTCGGGCGTCAGCGTTAACGGCTTTGAAGGCGGTCAGATGCCGCTGCACATGCGCATCCCGAAGCGCGGCTTCAACAACATCTTCGCCAAGGATTATGCTGAGGTGAACCTCGGTCTGGTGCAGAAGGCAATCGACGCTGGCAAGCTTGATGCCAAGGCTGACATCACTCACGCTGCTCTCAAGGCTGCTGGCCTTGCCCGTGGCGGCAAGGATGGCGTCCGTCTGCTCGGCAAGGGTGAGTTTTCGGCCAAGGCCAAGTTCGTCGTTGACGGCGTTTCGGCCGGCGCCAAGGCTGCCGTCGAAAAGGCTGGTGGTTCGGTTGAACTGCCCGCCGCTCAGCCGAGCGAGCACGAAAAGAAGACTGCGCGCCGCGAAGCAAACAAGGCCGCGAAGTAATATCAGTCAATAAGCCCCGCGGCCGGCTCGTTCGGCTGCGGGGATTGTTCACTGCGGGGGTTCGACATCGCCGCTCGCTCCCTATATGGGGCTGACAAGCGGTTCGCAGCGAACCCACAGCAAGGCTTCATATCCCGATGGCATCACGCGCCGACAATATCGCGAGCAACCTCAACCTCGGCAATTTCGCCAAGGCGACCGAGCTCAAGCAACGCATCTGGTTCACCATCGGTGCGCTGATTGTCTTCCGCTTCCTCAGCTTCGTGCCGCTGCCGGG
>CAZNBX010000260.1:0-2715 GCA_964571305.1 uncultured Novosphingobium sp. | reverse complement strand
CGCCGCCCTCCGCCGGCTTGCCCGGGTGCGGGGTCCTGCCCGTGCGCCATCCGGACAGTCCGTTCTGGATCGGCAACCTGCGCAACAGCGAGTTTCGCTGCCTGGTCCCGGCTACCGCCGTGATGGCCTGGGGCCGGGTCGATCCGGCGACGGGCAAGCGTCGCGCAATGTGGCTGGCCTGCGCGGATCAGCCGCTGTTTGCCATGGCAGGGGTATGGAAGGACAGCGAGGTGCCCAGCTTTGCCCTGCTCACCTGCGCCGCAAATGCGGTGTGGCGCGATGCCGGGCACGAGGCGATGCCGGTGATCCTGCCGGGCGATCCGGGCGCGTGGCAGACCTGGCTGCGCGCCGAATGGAAAAGGGCCGAAGCATTGCTCCAGCCCTATTCCTCCAGCCTGATCGTAGTGGGCTAAGCCAGCCGCATGGCTCCGCTGACCAGCAGGGCCACGCCCAGCAACACCGTGCTCAGCGCCCAGCCGCGGTGCATGTGGGTCAGGCTGCGCAGCCAGAACTGGGTATAGATGTCGACAAAGCCGAGGATCGCCAAGGCCTCGACCATCATCAGTCCGCCCATGACCTTCATCGCGCAGGCCAGCAGGTCGGCTGGGACATAGGGATTGGCGAGATAGACCGCCGCACCGATCACCAGCTCCATCAGTCCGCACAGGAACTGCAGCGCGGGGGATTTCTCCACCTCTTCCAGCATGATCCGCCAGGCGCCCGGCTTGCGCAGCGCGCCGATGCCGGCGAAGGTCGCGGTCAGGCCCAGCAGCATCGCCGTCCAGGCGGTTGGATCAATCGTTTCAGTCATCAAATGCCCCTCCAGACCTCTTGGTTCTCCCCTGAGGTTTTCTGTTTTGTCGGGCCACGATGCAAGCCCGCAGCCCGATTGTCCAGACAGGATAGGCGCTGGACATTAATCGCACGATTAAACATACTCGCCGCAAGGGCCGGGAAAGGCCAACGGGAGAGTACTGGATATGGCGCAAGACCAAGCCTTGCCGCGCGTTTGCATCATCGGTGCGGGCTGCAGCGGCTTTACCACGGCCAAGCGACTCAAGGACTATGGAATCCCCTTCGACGTCTATGAAGCGTCGGACGATATCGGCGGCACCTGGTACTACAACAACCCCAACGGCATGTCGGCCTGTTACCAGAGCCTGCATATCGACACGTCGAAATGGCGCCTGGCGTTCGAGGATTTTCCGGTGCCGGCCGAGTGGCCCGACTATCCGCACCACTCGCTGCTGCTGAAGTACTTCCACGATTACGTCGATCACTTCGGCCTGCGTCCGCACATCCGCTTCAACACGCGGGTGGAAAAGGCCCAGCGCAAGAGCAGCGGCGGCTGGACCATCACGCTCTCGACCGGGGAGGTGAAGGATTATGACGCGCTGTGCGTGGCCAATGGCCATCACTGGGCGGCGCGTATTCCGGAATATTCCGGCTCGTTCGATGGAGCGCAAATCCACTCGCACCAGTACCGAACGCCGTTTGAGCCGGTCGACTGCATCGGCAAGCGGGTGCTGGTCGTCGGCATGGGCAATTCGGCGATGGATGTTGCCAGCGAACTGTCGCAGCGGCCGATGGCGGCCAAGCTGTTCGTTTCGACCCGGCGCGGGGTGTGGATCTTCCCGAAGTATTACCAGGGCCAGCCGCTCGACAAGAACCCGGCTCCGGCCTGGATGCCCAAGGGGCTGCGCCAGTGGCTGGGCGCGCGGATGGTGAAAAAGCTGGTCGGCAGGATGAGCGACTATGGCCTGCCCGAACCCGAAATCGGCCCGTTCGAAAGCTACGGCACGGTCTCGGGCGAGTTCCTGGTCCGCGCCGGATCCGGCGACATCGCGATGAAGCCGGGGATTGAGCGGCTCGACGGCGACGGGGTGATCTTCACCGATGGCACGCGCGAGAAGATCGACGTGATCGTCTGGGCAACGGGCTATGACATCAGCTTCCCGTTCTTTGATGAACCCAGCTTCAAGGCCGATTCCGACAACCGCCCGCCGCCGCTCTACAAGCGGATCATGAAACCCGGCGTGCCGGACCTGTTCTACATGGGCCTGGCCCAGCCGCTGCCAACGCTGGTCACCTTTGCCGAGCAGCAGTCGAAACTGGTCGGGGCCTACCTGGCCGGACAGTACCTGCCGCCCGCTCCGCAGGAGATGGAGCAGATCATCCAGGCAGACGAGGATTACTACACCGGGCAGTATTACGCCGCGCGTCGCCACACCATCCAGCTCGACTTCGACCACTATGTCCGGGCGCTCAAGAAGGAACTGGAAAAGGGTGCCAAGCGCGCCGCCGCGGCAGGCAATGCCCTGCCGGTCCGGTCGCGCCAGATGGAGGAGGCATGACCATGGCAAGTGCAGCAGGCCGTCCGCTCAATCCTTTCGACGTCAGCCAGGACGCGCTTTACGTTCAGGATACCTGGCGCGAGCCCTTTGCCCGACTGCGTGCGGAAATGCCGATCTCGTGGCGTGAAGAAAGCCCGTTCGGTTCGTACTGGTCAGTGGTGACCCATGACCTTGTGCAGGAGGTAGAGCTGCGCCACGACGTGTTCTCCTCGCGCTGGGACATGGGCAACATCACCATTGCCGATGCGGTGAACGGCGAGGGCTTTCCCAACAACATCGCGCAGGCCCCCCCGATCCACACCGCCCACGCACCGGCCTGCTGCTGACCGGCGGCGGCGCACGCGCGGCCTACCAGGTGGGC
>CAZNBX010000259.1:0-2737 GCA_964571305.1 uncultured Novosphingobium sp. | reverse complement strand
CGATCATCTTCTGGTAGACCGAAAAGTCGGTGTCGACTGCCAGCGAGCGTTGGCTAATCCCGGCATTGTTGACCAGAACGTCGATGCCACCGCTCCAGGCCCAAGCCTCGTCGGCGGCCTTGGTCGCAGCGGCAAAGTCTGCGGTGTCGAATGGCAGGACCAGGTGATTGCCGTCGCATTGCGCCGCCACTTCAGCCAGAGCAGCCTGATTGCGTCCGGACAGGATCAGGCGGCAACCGCGCTTGGCATAGGCCCGCGCCAGAGCTGCGCCGATGCCCGAAGATGCGCCCGTGATCCAGACTGTCTTGCCGCTCATGTTGTTTCCTCTCCAGTTGTTCTTGTTAATTCAGTCAATTCAATTGTCCGGATCGCCCGGCACGGCAGGAAAGCGTCCTTCCTGCCAGTCCCGCGTCGCTTGCCGGATTCGCTCTTGCGATGAAGCCACGAAGTTCCACCAGATGAAGCGCGGCGTGTAAAGCGGCTCGCCGCCCATCAGCATGACCCTGGCGCCATGATCAGAACTCAGGCGCAACTGTTCGCCCGCGTTCAGCAGGTGGAGCCCGTAGAGTTGCAGCGGCTCGCCATCCAGACTGGCGCCGCCGCGGACCAGCATGACCGCGCGCTCGGTTGCCTCGGGCTCGATCATGATTTCGCCGCCCGCGGAAAGCTCGATGTCGGCATAGATGGTCGGGCAGTGGCAAGTGGTCGGCGCTTGCTGACCCCACAAGTTGCCCATGATCACCGTTGCACGGACACCTTGCTCTTCGACAACTGGCAGGACCTGCTGCTGTTCGAAGGCAGGGTCCATTTCCTCCAGCCCGTCCGGCAGGGCGAGCCAGGTCTGCATGCCCCAGGTCGGCTGGACCTGCCCGCGCAGTTCCTCGGGCGAGCGCTCGGAATGGGTGATCCCCCGTCCGGCAGTCATCAGGTTGACCTGACCCGGCCGGATGATTGCATCGGTGCCGATGCTGTCACGGTGGTGGATCGCGCCTTCGAACAGCCAGGTAACGGTCGAGATGCCGATGTGCGGGTGCGGCGTAATGTCCATCGCTCGGCCTGCGGGCAGTTCAGCCGGACCGAACATGTCGACAAAGATGAAGGGGCCGACCATGCCGATCCCCGGCGAGGGTAGGGCGCGGCGTACCCACAGACCGCCCAGGTCATGCTGGGTTGGCGTGATCGTATGGAGGATCGCTCCGCTCATTCCCCCGGGGCCCGGGCCTTGATCGCCAGGGCATGGACGCGCTGGCCGGGAATATCGCCAAGCGCGCGGTTGACCATGCGCTGGCGCTCAAGCCGCGAAACGCTGACGAAGGCGGAGCTTTCGATCTCGATAGTGAAATGGCTTTCGCCCGAGCCGTCATCGCCTGAATGGCCAAGGTGGCGCGCGCTGTCGTTGATCACGGCGAGGTGGGTGGGGGCGAAGGCTGCGGCGAGCAGGCGTTCGATTTCGGCGGCAAGAGTTCCGGTCATGACTTCCATTCTAGCCGATCAATCGCCATGTGGAAGCTATGAAGCAGGATCGATTTCACGGACGCGTCGGCAGCGGCGAGCGCGCTTGCGAACGCCCGGGTTGCGGCGAAGCGGGCGAGTTTCGTGCGCCCGGTCCGCGCGGGTCCAGCTTTGACGGACCCGGCGATTACCGCTGGTTCTGCCTGAATCACGTCCGCGAATTCAATGCGGGGTACGACTGGTTCGAAGGCATGACGCCGGAAGAGATCGTCCGCGCACAGAACCCGATCCACGGCTGGGACCGCCAGACACGGGCCTTTTCGCCCACTGCCGGAATCGATGCCGCGCCGCGCTGGGCCGACTATGCCGATCCGCTCGAAGCGATCAGCATGCGCGCCCGGGCCCGCAAGCCTGCGCAGCGCAGCGATGGTCGTCCGGTCACGCCGGAGGAACGCAAGGCTCTGGACGTTCTGGGCCTTGAATTGGATGCCGATCGCCGCGCCTTGCGCAAGCGTTACAGCGAACTGGTTCATTCGCTTCACCCGGATCGCAACGGCGGTGATCGCTCAAGCGAAAAGCGCCTGCAATCGGTGGTCGAGGCCTATCAGCTGCTGCGCAAGGCGGCGGCTTTCGCCTGACTTTTGCGAGGCGACTGTCGGACCGCGGTCAACAGGCCTGGGCCGGGTTCCTTAACCGCGCGGTTGAAATTGTCCGCACCAGCCTCGCAAAGGCAGTTGCAGCAGCGCTTGTGCCCGTATAGGCGATTCGTTGAAATGACTGACAAGAGCGCCATGACCGACACCTCGAACCAGACCGTCCTGCCTGCGCCCGACATTGAAGTCGATGCGCGTGAAATGTTTGGCATCGATATCGACATGAAGGTCCCGGCCTTCAGTCAACCGGACGAACGCACGCCGGATGCGGACGACACCTATGTGTTCGATCCGGATACGACCCTCGCGATCCTGGCCGGGTTTGCCTACAACCGCCGCGTTATCGTGCAGGGCTACCACGGCACCGGCAAGTCGACCCACATCGAACAGGTCGCGGCGCGGCTCAATTGGCCCTGCGTCCGGATCAACCTCGATTCGCACATCAGCCGCATCGACCTGGTCGGGCGCGATGCGATCGTCCTGCGCGATGGCCTGCAGGTCACCGAATTCCGCGAAGGCCTGCTCCCTTGGGCGCTGCAACACCCGGTCGCGCTGGTCTTTGACGAGTACGACGCGGGTCGCCCGGACGTGATGTTCGTGATCCAGCGCGTGCTGGAAGTCGAAGGCAAGCT
>CAZNBX010000258.1:0-2737 GCA_964571305.1 uncultured Novosphingobium sp. | reverse complement strand
CATGTCGCCCATGTAGACGTCCTGCTCCTTGATATCGAGGACCGAACGGGTTTCGGTTTCGGCATCGACCTCGAACACGATCAGGCGCAGCGTCACCTTCATCGGCGCGGCATAGGTGATCCCGCGCTGGCGGCACTCGGTGGTGTCGTACTTGGGGTCTTCCAGCTCGTAGTGAACGAAGTCCAGCTCGCTCGTGCCGGCGAAGTCGCGGATCGGGAAAACCGAACGCAGCGTCTTTTCCAGACCCGAGACGTAACCGACCGACGGGTCGGAACGCAGGAACTGTTCG
Organism: uncultured Novosphingobium sp.; assembly: GCA_964571305.1. Classification (GTDB taxonomy): domain Bacteria; phylum Pseudomonadota; class Alphaproteobacteria; order Sphingomonadales; family Sphingomonadaceae; genus Novosphingobium. The sequence goes on along the minus strand of CAZNBX010000258.1, from coordinate 2,448 downwards.
TACGATTCGCGCTGAACCTCGATCAGGTTCGGCATCTTCACCACTTCGTGGATGTCGCCGAAGATCTTGCGGATGCGCTTCTTTGCAGTCGTGCGCGGGGCACTGGCTGCGGAGGTGGAAGCCTGCTTGGCCATGGGAGGGTCTTGCCTCTTCGCTAAAGTGCCGGAAATCCGGCGATGAATTCTGCCACGCGCGGTGTGTGGCGATCCACCAGACGACGAAAAGGCCGCATGGCAAACGCCCCCGATTCGGGAAGCGGCCCGCAGCCTGTCGCGTCAGATGGATTGGCCAAAGCTTCCTTCCTGGCAAGGCCCCCGCGCATGGGCCATGCTTGCTCGAAGCTGTGGTTGGCCTTGGCCCTTAGGCTTTGCAGGCCTCAGAGTCAAACCCGGAACGGTCATCGCGGCCCCGAAAGTGACGGCTTAGAACAGCCCGGGGATCAGCCGCCAGCGCGTCTTTTGCGCGAATGCGCGATAGGCCCCGTCCTCGATCAGCAGGCGCTCTTCGGCGCGCAGGCGCAGGATCTGGCTGAACCACGCCAGCACATAGATCGCCAGGTTGAACAGCGAGGGCATTAGCGCGAGGATGCCGATATGCGTGACCAGGTAGCCAGCGTACATCGGGTGGCGGACAAAGCGATAGGGCCCGCTGATCTTGATCCCGCGATTGGCCGGAGCAACGCCGAAGCTGCGGCGAAGCGACAGCTTGGCCCAGGCCTGGAACAGGTTGCCGAACACGATTAGGGCAACCGCCAGAGGAACCACTGCGGGCCACAGCGACGGGCTGGGCATTACCAGCATCGGCGCGGCCGTGGCGGTGATCGCCAGCATCCAGTCGCCTGGCCGGATCGAGATCGCATCGGTCGAGCGGCGGATCAGGACGAAGAACGCAACTGTCGTCTCGGTAATCAGTAGAAGCGGGGCAAAGGGATTGTCCGAGGCCCAGACCCGCTCGACCAGGAAGACCCAGAGAAGCACGATCGCAACCTGCTCGATCCGGTCGAGCCGGGCAGGGGTGAGCCATGGGGTGCGCGGAAACTGCAATTGCTGAGCCATGCAGCGGCTCTAGGTTGGCGTGGTTAAAATCCCGTATAGCGGCGGTAACCGCTCACGCCTGTCTGCCGGTTTGCTTGACTCTGCGGCCAATCGCGCTAATGGCGCCTCCCGACCGGGCGTTCGCGCCCGATCATCCGTCCGAGACAGCGGCCGGGGGCTTCCCCCTTAAGCTGCAGCCTAGACGGGGACAGAGAAACTCCGGCCCGCGCTTTGCCCGGGTCTGGCCCGGCGTTTCACGCGCCCTCCTTCCCCATCGCACGGACTCGCCCGTGGTGCACCAGCGCCATGGACAAACGTAGCCGGCCGCGAAGGGAGCCTCTCCCCAGCGGTCATTTGTGAAGGAGTAAGGCATGGATCGTTCGCAGAAAGCCGAATCGGTCGCTTCGCTCAACGCAGTCTTCAACCAGGCTGGCGTGGTGGTTGTCACCCGCAACCTGGGGCTCACGGTGGCTCAGTCCACCGAGCTGCGCACGAAGATTCGTGAAGCGGGCGCGACCTACAAGGTAGCGAAGAACCGTCTTGCCAAGCTTGCCATTCAGGACACGGACTACGTCGGCATCGGTGAGTTCCTCACCGGTCCGACCGCACTGGCTTCTTCGGAAGATCCGGTCGCAGCGGCCAAGGCCGTTGTCGAGTTCGCCAAGGCCAACGACAAGATCGAGATCGTTGGTGGTTCGATGGGTTCGCAGGTTCTGACCCCCGAAGGTGTCAAGGCGCTCGCCTCGATGCCGTCGCTGGATCAGCTGCGTTCCACCCTTATCGGACTGGTCCAGGCTCCGGCCACGAAGATCGCCCAGCTGTCGACCGCTCCGGCGGCCAAGCTGGCCCGCGTCTTCGGCGCCTACGCCAAGGAAGCTGCATAAGACGTTTCGTACGATTTTACCGAAGACAGGACTTCCTGCTTCGGCCACCAATTAGGAGTGAAACATCATGGCTGATATCGCCAAGCTCGTTGAAGAACTTTCGAAGCTGACCGTTCTGGAAGCTGCTGACCTCGCCAAGGCTCTCGAAGAAGCCTGGGGCGTGAGCGCTGCTGCCGCTGTTGCCGTTGCTGCCCCGGCTGCCGGTGGCGCTGCTGCTGAAGCTGCCGAAGAAAAGACCGAATTCGACGTCATCCTGACCGGCGACGGCGGCAACAAGATCGCCGTCATCAAGGAAGTCCGCGCGATCACCGCGCTGGGCCTGACCGAAGCCAAGGCGCTGGTGGAAGCCGCTCCGAAGGCGATCAAGGAAGGCATCAACAAGGCCGAAGCTGACGAAATCGTCGCCAAGATCACCGCCGCTGGCGGCACGGTCGAAGTCAAGTAAGCTTTGCTTGCCTGAACAGGAAAAGGGCGGCCTTCGCGGGCCGCCCTTTTTGTTGGAATTCAGATAAAACGCGACTTATTTCAAA
>CAZNBX010000257.1:0-2740 GCA_964571305.1 uncultured Novosphingobium sp. | reverse complement strand
ATAGGCCATCGTGTATTGCCGGTCCTCGTCGAGGAACAGCTCGTAGAACTGGCGCGTCAGGTCATAGTGATGGGTGACGTTCTTGCTGGCCTTGGGCCGCAGGTTGATCTGGTCGGCCTTGGCGAAGATCCAGTCGATGCCGCGCTTGAGCGGGTTCGGCGCATCAATCCCGTCGCCGCCCTTGGCATTCATCATCACCAGCAGGACCATGTCGCGGATATCGTGCGGCGGCTCGACTACCAGGCGGCCATCCATATAGGCTTCGCCCGCGCCGACCCGTGGGTCCTTGGCGATATGCATCGCCGCGCCCTTGTCGGTCAGGCGGATCGTGACCGGTGCGGCAGATGGATCGCCATAGCGATGTTCGGTCCCGTCATGATCCAGGACACGAAGCTGACCCTGGCGGATCAGCGCGCGGAGCATCTTGTCCAGCAGCCACATGGGAGGAGAGACTATGCCTCCTCCCAATGCATGCAAGTATAATTATCTAGTCCAACCGAATATTTCGGCGAGCTGCCAAAGTCCCAGTACCAGGAACAACAGGGCAGCCAAAGACCGGGTCAGCTTCATTGACACCCGCTTTTCAATGGCTTCGCCCAGAAATACTGCCGGACCATTGGCCAGCATCATGCCCAGGGTGGTCCCGGCGGCCACGGCAATTACCGCGTGGTAGTGCGCGGCAAGGGCAATGGTCGCGACTTGGGTCTTGTCGCCCATCTCGACAATGAAGAAGCTGACCAGGGTCGTCAGGAAGGCGCCGCCAGCGGTGCGGACGGTGTCTTCGTCATCGTCCAGCTTGTCGGGGACCAGAGTCCAGGCGGCCATGGCGATGAAGCCCACCGCAACGGCAATGCGGAACCAGTCGGCCTGGAGCAGGCCGGCGACCTGGCTGCCAACCAGCGCGGCAAGGGCGTGATTGGCGATCGTCGCAACGAAGATCCCGGCCAGGATCGCCCAGGGGGCCCGCAGCCGTGCGGCAAGGACAATTGCCAGCAGCATGGTCTTGTCGCCGATTTCGGCCAGGGCCACGACTGCGGTGGAGGAGAGGAAGGCTTCCATGAAAACGAACTCCAAGACAGCGTCATCGGGCCGTCTAGCCGCGAGAATAGCGCTGGGCGGGTAGCTTCAAGCCGTTGGCATTGCAACCGGAGGGCTTAAGCCTCGCGCGCCAGATAAAGCACGTCACGCGGCTGGCGCAGCAGATGCTGGCCGGAATCGACGTAGATCGTCTCGCCGCTTTGCAGCCAGCCCTTGGCCATGAACAGGGCGGCCTGGGCCAGTTCGGACGGGTCGGTCAGCCGCTGGAGCAGGTTCATCCGGCCCGATACTTCATGTTCTTCCTCAACCTGGTCGAAGCTCGGCAGCATCGCACCGGGCGCAAGGCCGTAGATCCGCGTTGCCGGCTCGCTCTGTGCCATGGCGAGCATTTTCACCGTGCTGGCAAAGGCGTGCTTGGCCATGGTGTAGCTGAAGAAGTCGGGATTGGTGTTGAGCAGTTTCTGGTCGAGAAACTGGATCACCCGCTTGCCCCCTTGCGACCTGGCCTTGGCCAGGAACGCCTGCGAAATGGCGGTGGGCGTTTCGGCATTGACCCGCATCGCCTCGGCAAAGATTTCGGGCTGGATCGCCTCTGCCGTGTCGGGTTTGAACACCGCGGCACTGTTCACCAGCACGCGCCAATCGGGCAGGCGCTGCGCGACGTCGTCGATCATGGCCAGAGCCGCCTCGCGGTCGACCAGATCGGCCTCGACCACTTCGGCGCTGGGCAGGGTGGCGGCAAATTCGCGGGCGAGGGCGGGGGAGTGGCCAGCATGGATCACGACGTGCCAGCCCGCGCCTGCAAAGTGGCGGGCAAGGACTGCGCCGATGCGCTTTGCCGCGCCGGTTATCAGGACTGCTGGTCGGACCATCCTCGCAAGCTTTGCGGAGGATGGTCCGTCAGGTCAACAGCCCCGAAGGGAATGATCAGCGACAGCGGGTCGGACCCTTGGCCAGTTCATTGCCGATGAGCGCCCCGGCAGCTGCGCCCAGGATCGTGCCGGTGGCGCGTTCGCCGCGGGTGTCGACTGCGCGGCCCAGCAGGGCGCCGACAGCGGCACCGGCCAAGAGGCCGACCGTGCCATCGCCCCGGCGGCAATAGTAGCGGCCATCGTCACCCCGCCAGTATCGGACGCCATTCTGGGTGCGCTGGTAGCGGATGTCGCCATTCTTGGCGCGCCAGCCGTGGGCCGGGGCCCAGCGCGGCGGATCGGCCAGGGCGGGTGCAGTGGCGCCGAACACCGTGGCGGCGAGGATCGACGCGGTAAGGGCCTTGTTCATGTTCTTTGCTCCTGTTGTTCTTGTCGGGAGCAAGGTGGAACGCGCCAAATGAACGCCAGATTTCGCGCCCTGCCGAGCGGTGCATCCCGCACGGCGAGCCGATTTATTTCCCCTTATACGCTAGCAAATCAGCCGAGTGCGGCCTGCTTTTCCTCGGCCAGTCGGTCCAGTTCGGCGCGGCTCATCTTCTTGGCTGCGGTCTTCAGCTGGCCGCAGGCCGCGTCGATGTCGCGGCCGCGCGGCGTGCGTACCGGGGCGCTGATGCCGGCCTCGAACACGATTTCCGAAAAGCGGCGGATGCGTTCCGGGGTCGAACACTCATAAATTGCGCCGGGCCACGGATTGAACGGGATCAGGTTGACCTTGGCCGGGAGCTTGTACTGCTTGATCAGACGGACCAGCTCGCGCGCGTCATCGTCGC
>CAZNBX010000256.1:0-2765 GCA_964571305.1 uncultured Novosphingobium sp. | reverse complement strand
CGAATAGAGCGTGGGCAGGAACACGGCCATGGTGGTGTTCGAATAGAGCGGGGTGGAGGTCAGGGTGCGGCTGTCGACGCCATAGTTCATCGCGGCGCGAAAGGTCATCTGGCGCCAGCGCATTCCGTGGGAGTGGACGATCCCCTTGGGAATCCCGGTCGTGCCGGAGGAGTAGATGATGTTGAACGGGTCCTTTTCCGCCGGTTCGAACGGCGCGGCCTTGGTCCCTTCGGGTGCCATGAAGCTGTAGAGTTCCTCGTCCAGCACGATCTGGTTCGAGATCTGCAGGGTGAAATCGCCCAGTTCATTGAGCTTGGCGCGGTCGATGAACAGGTGGATCGCGCCGGAATCGGTCGCCATCCCGGCAAGCTGATCCGGGCTCGCGCTGGTAGTCAGCGGCGCGGCGCAGCCCCCGGCGCGGATCGCGGCAAGGAAGACCAGCGCATATTCGACCGTCGATGTGCCGAGGATCGCGACGGCCTGACCGCGTTCAAGACCATCGGCCTGAAGCCGGGCGGCGATCCGTTCGACCAGCGTGGCAGTTTCGCGCCACGAGAGATTGGTGGTCCCGTCAAAGAGCGCCGGCGCATCGCCGCGAAACTCGCCCCAGGCCTGGATCAGCCCCGGGAAGGAGCCGAATTCTGCATCAAGCTGCACGGCGGGATCGCTGGCCATCGGGATTGTCCTCTCTCGTTTATCGGATTCGTTTCCCGTTGCTTTGCGCAACTGATCGGGGGCTGTCCAGTCCGGGCTTAAGTTGCGTTTTCTGCAACAGGTGTGACCATGTTTGCACCGGTAATGTCTACCAGAATGGTTATGTTGCAAGTGCGAACTGAGTTCGCCAATGCAACAGGAGAAACCCCATGCGCAGCATCGCATCCGTCGTGCTGCCGATCATCGCCGCAGCTTCGTTCAGCGGCCTGATGTTTACCGCCACGCTCGCCTGAGCTGCAGCGGATCGGCACACTCCCAAAACAGCAAAGGGCCGCGAAGCCTTGGCTTCACGGCCCTTTGTCTTGTCTGCAATCCAGCCTTACTTGCTGCTCAGCAGTTTCACCAGGTCGAACAGATAGTCGCGGCCGGCATAGAGCGAGCGGATTTCGATCCGTTCGTTGAGGCCGTGCGTGCCATTGCCGTCAGGATCGGTCCACGGACCCGGGACACCATAGGTCGGAATGCCCGTCGCACCGAGGTAAACCGCATCGGTCGCGCCGGTCGACATGCTCGGGATCACCGGAATGCCCGGGAAGTGCTTGGCAGCCAGCTTTTCCATCGGGCCGACGATCTTCGGATCGAGCGGCGGCGCCTTGGCAATCGGCTTGTCCTTGACCCGCTCCTCGATCTTGACGCCCGGATTGCCGATGGCCTGGGCCAGCATGGTGCTGGTTTCTTCGGCGGTGCGGCCGGGGAACATGCGGCAGTTGATGTTGGTCGTCACCTTCTGCGGGAGGGCGTTGAGCGCGTGACCGCCCTCGATCAGCGTCGCGACGCAAGTCGTGCGCAGCATCGAATGCAGCGCCTTGTCGCGGTTGACCACGGCTTCGGCGGCCTTGTCGCCGGGATTGGCGGCTAGTGCCGCCATGGCAGCGCCGGTCTCATCCTTGCGCATGAGGCCCGCCTTGGCGAAGAACGCGCGGGTGGTGTCGTTGAATTCCAGCGGGAATTCAAAGTCGCGAATGCGGGCAACGGCATCGGCCATGGCATAGATCGCATTGTCGCGCACCGGTTGCGACGAGTGGCCGCCGGGGTTGGTCGCGGTCAGGGTGAAGTCCTGGTAGGCCTTTTCGCCGACCTGGATCGATTGCACCTGCAGCTTGCCCTTGCCATCGCTGCGGCCACCGCCGCCTTCGTTCAGCGCGAATTCGGCGTCGATCAGGTCGCGCTTGTTCTTGGACAGCCATTCCGCGCCGTTGAACGAGCCACTGGTTTCCTCGCCGCAGGTCAGGGCCAGCTTGACCGTGCGCTTGGGCTTGTAGCCGGACTTGGCGAAGCGGATCAGCGTGTCCGTATAGATCGCGGCCTGCGCCTTGTCGTCAACCGTGCCGCGCGCATAGAGGTAGCCATCTTCCTCGATCAGGGTGAAGGGATCGCGCACCCAGTCGGACCGCTTAGCCTCGACCACGTCGAGGTGGGCGAGCAGCAGCATCGGCTTAAGCTTCTTGGACGTACCCGGATAGACCACGACCAGGCCGCCTTCCTTCGGATGCTCCGGAACCGCGAACAGCGTCAACTGGCTATCGGCAATGCCAGCGGCCTTGAGCCGAGCGGCCATGCGTTCTGCCGCCAAGGTGCAGCTGCCCGACGACAGGGTGGTGTTGGTTTCGACCAATTCCTTGTAAAGGCCGCGGAATTCGACCTGATCGGGGCGCGGTGCGGTCTGCGCGACTGCCGCAGATGCGGCAAGCGTCACGCCCAGCGCGGCGCCGACTAGCTTTTTCATAGTAGGGACTCCCTAGTTGCCCCGCCAATCAAGCAGGAATTCCCTGTGGATGGAAGGGGGCGAAAAGGGTTCCGAATTATTACCCTTGCGCCTATAGGCTGAGCATGTCCGAAACACCTGAAAACCAGCCCAACCAGAACGCCTATGGCGCGGAATCGATCAAGGTCCTCAAGGGACTCGACGCGGTGCGCAAGCGCCCCGGCATGTACATCGGCGATACCGACGATGGTTCGGGCCTGCATCATATGGTCTTAGAAGTGTCGGACAACGCGATTGACGAAGCGCTGGCCGGCCACTGCGACCTGGTGCTGATCGCGCTTAACCC
>CAZNBX010000255.1:0-2771 GCA_964571305.1 uncultured Novosphingobium sp. | reverse complement strand
TGGTCGATCAGGTGATCGATATACTAGAGATGCTCGTGCGCCAGCTTCATCGCCTCGCGCAGGACGCGGCTGTCGGGCGACATGCGATAGACCAGCCGCTTCTTCATCCGTTCGTGCAGCAGGGGAGCGGTGACATCGCCATAGAAGTTTTCGTCGAACAGCGCGACGAGGCGGCGGATTTCCGCGCGATTGGTCGCCGTGCCATTGATCATCGGGGTCTTGTCGACCGTTTCCTCGAAATACTCGCAGATCGCGCGGCTATCGACCAAGGTCACGCCCTTGGCCGGATCGTGCAGCACCGGCGTGCGCCCTGCCGGGTTGAGCGCCAGGAACTCGTCACGCCCTTCCCACGGGTTCTCGCGCCACATGTCGTAGGCAACGCCCTTTTCGCTAAGCAAAAGGCGCACCTTGCGGCTGAACGGACAAAGCGGGAATTGGTAGAGTTGCCACATTACAGTCCCCCTTGCCGGACCACGAATCGCGCTTCAACCCATCTGCGCCCAAGCCATGGCCAGAAGAGGTGGAAAACTCTTCGCTCTTCTTAAACGGACTGCGGCAATACCTTGTTCCCGCAAGTCAGTACTGTAAGCGAAACTGACAATTCGCGGGAGAAGGCGTCGTGTCGGAAAAGCCGGACAGCGGTCAAACGGACCGTATCGAACAGGCGCTGAGCTTTCACCTCGGTCAAGCGCAAGGTACCAGCAACCGCCACTTCACCGAAATCGTCGCAACGCTGGGCCTGACGCTGAAGCAGGTGTCTGCCCTCTGGCTGATCGCCGACCACCCCGGCCTGTCGCAGATGGATCTCGGTCAAAAGCTCCAGATGGACCGGGCAACCACCATGGGCGTGGTCAACCGGCTTCAGGCGCGCGGACTGATCCGCCGGGAAAAATCGACCAGCGATGCGCGCAAGCAGGCGCTGCACCTGGAGTCCGAAGGCGAGGCCACGCTGGTGACCGCACGGCAGGCCGTTCGCGACCACGAAGCCTGGCTGGCAAGCCGCTTTACAGCCGCCGAGCGGGACACGCTCGCCGAGCTGCTGGGCCGCCTGCACCAATAGGCAGGCTGGCGCGCTCAGGCAGCGATTGACCCCGCCGAGCCAGCCGATAGACGTAGCGAATCGCAACCGAAAAAGGAGAGGCGGCATGTACAGCCACAACATGGTCGGATCGAACGATCTGGCCAAATCGAAGACCTTCTACGACGCCGTGTTCAAGGCCATCGGCGGCAATCCTGCCGTTCAGGACGACAAGGGCCGCCTGATCTACATGCACAATGGCGGCCTGTTCATTGTCACCACTCCGATCAATGGCGAGCCGGCGACCTTTGCCAACGGCGGTACGATCGGCTTTGCGATGGACAATCTGGCCCAGGCCGACGCCTGGCATGCCGCTGGCGTCGCTGCGGGCGGCACCACCTGCGAAGACCCGCCGGGCGTGCGCGAAGGCGGCTTTGGCAAGCTTTACCTTGCCTACCTGCGCGATCCAGACGGCAACAAGCTGTGCGCCCTGCACCGCATGGGTTGATGTGATTATGGAGGCCACCGGTGCACCGCGCCGGTGGCAACCTGCTTAACGCGAAAGCAGGAATACGGCGTGTTCGGCGCGCCAGTTCGCAGCGGCAGGACCGGTTTCGCTGTCCCCGCTGAGGAACCACTGCCCCTCGATCCGATAGCCCTTCTCCGCCACCAGCGCGCGAAAATCGCGCACCGTCACATGGTGGATGTTGGGCGTTTCGTACCAGGCAATCGGCAAGAGCCGCGTCACCGGCATCCGCCCGTTCCACAGCAGGCTGAGCCGCACTTTCCAATGCGCAAAGTTCGGGAACGAGACAAAGGCCTTGCGCCCAACCCGCAACAATTCGTCCAGCACCTGGTCAGGCCGCTTGGTGGTTTGCAGCGTCTGGCTGAGGATCGCATAGTCAAAGGCCGCGTCGGGATAGTCCGCCAGATCGGTATCCGCGTCGCCCTGCATCACCGACAGCCCGCGCGCGACGCATTCGGCCACGCCGTGCGGGTCCAGCTCCATGCCGCGCGCATCGACCTGCTTGCCATCGCGTAGCGCCGCCATCAGCGCACCGTCGCCACAGCCGATATCCAGCACCCGCGCCCCCGGCGCGACATTGGCGGCGATGATCGCAAGATCGGGGCGAAGCTGCTTCATTGTCCCAGGAACCCCGCGATGACCCGGGCCTGCGCCGGCACGTCTAGCAGGAAGCTGTCATGCCCGAACGGCGCGCTCAGCTCGACAAGGCTGACCGGCGCGCCTGCCGCGTTGAGCGCATGGGCAATGACCCGGCTTTCCGCCGTAGGATAGAGCCAGTCGGTATCAAAGCTGACCAGGCAGACCCGCGCCGTCACTCCAGCAAAGGCATCGGCAAGCCGCCCGCCGTGTTCCTCGGCGAGGTCGAAATAGTCCATGGCGCGAGTGATATAGAGGTAGGAATTGGCATCGAACCGGTCGGTAAAGGCCAGCCCCTGATGGCGCAGATAGCTCTCGACCTGGAAATCGGCGTCAAAGCCAAAGGTCTTGGTCGTGCGGTCCTGCAATCGCCGCCCGAACTTTTCGGTCAGCCCCGCTTCGGACAGGTAGGTGATGTGCGCGGCCATCCGGGCCACGGCCAGGCCGTTCTCCGGCCCCTTGCCCTTGCCGTAATAGTCGCCGCCCTCCCACGTGGGATCGGCCATGATCGCCTGTCGGCCGACCTCGTGGAACGCGATGTTCTGGGCCGAATGGCGCGCGGTCGAAGCCAGGACCAGCACCGCGCGGGGC
>CAZNBX010000254.1:0-2781 GCA_964571305.1 uncultured Novosphingobium sp. | reverse complement strand
GCGGTACTTGCCGCGCACGAAGACATCGCGGCCCAACCGGTCACGGCCCATCAGCCGGGCCGCTGCATCGCGCATCGCCGCCAGCCGCTGCAGCCGCAGTTGCAAGCGCAGCGCCAGTTCTTCCGGCGAAGGATCTGCCTTCTCGTCGCGCGGCAGCAACAGGGCGGACTTGAGGTAGGCGAGCCATGCCGCCATCACCAGATAGTCCGCCGCCAATTCCAGCCTCAGGGCCTCCGCCTCTTCAATATAGGTCAGGTACTGGTCGACCAGTTCGAGGATCGAGATCCGCCGCAAGTCCACCTTCTGCCGCCGCGCCAGATCGAGCAGCAAGTCAAGCGGACCTTCCCAGCCGTCGAGTTCAAGATAGAGCGCCTCGTCCGCGCTGGCCGCAGCCCCGACGCCCTGCCAGTCGTCATCCGGCAGGGTGATTGCCGGACTGTCGACCTCGGGCTCGTCGTTCACGCAGCGTCCCCGGTCAGGCCCAGCAAGGCGTCGCGCTTGGCAATCAACGCGGCCTGATCGCCGCGGGCTCCGTCCAACCGGGTGAAGGACAGCGCGCGTTCCAGCCGTGCGGCGGTCTGCTCGCTCATTGCCGGAACGCTTGCGCAAATCCCGACCATGTCTTCCATCTTGGCCCAGCAATTGAGCGCAATGTCGCAGCCCGCTGCCAAAGCCTTGGCTGCGCGCTCGGGGACGGAGCCGGACAGCGCCTCCATGTCGAGGTCATCGGTCATCAGCAGGCCGTCAAAGCCGATCTTGCCGCGGATGATGTCGCGGATCACCGTGGCCGACTGGGTTGCCGGATTGTCGCTGTCCCAGGCGGTGAACTTCATGGCCGAAGGCGCATCGTTCAGCGCGCGGAACGGGGCAATGTCGGTTTCCAGTTCCGCCGCGCTGGCAGTGACGGTCGGCAATTCCTTATGCGTATCGCAGGCCGAGCGGCCGTGGCCCGGCATGTGCTTGACCGTTCCCGCCACCCCGGCGCGGGCCAGCCCGTCGAGCACGGCGCGGCCCAGCGCGGCGACGCGCATCGGCTCATGCCCGAGGGCGCGGTCGCCGATCACGTCGTGCGCGCCTTCGACCCGGACGTCGAGAACCGGTGCATGGGTGCAGGTGATGCCGACCTCGGCCAGGTCGATGGCCACCGCCTCGGCATTGGCGCGGGCCGCCTCAATCGCGCTGGCCGGAGCCACGTCATATAGCCGGTCGAACGCCTCACCCGGCGGATAAGCATTCCACACCGGCGGCTTCATCCGCTGGACCCGCCCGCCTTCCTGGTCGATCGTGATCAGCAGACGTTCGCGCCCGTGGATCGCGCGCAAGGAATCCGTCAGCGCGCGCAGTTGCTCGCGGCTTTCGACATTGCGGCCGAAAATGATGTAGCCAACCGGATCGGCCTCACGAAAAAAGGCGCGCTCTTCAGCGCTGAGGACCAGACCGGAAAGACCGAATATCGCAGGTGTCATGACTGTCCGAAAGTCGCATTCACGCGCAGGCGTGGCAAGCTTTGGCGCTGCAATCCGTGTGGATACCGGCGCTATTTGACCTGGCAGGCGATACCGGATGACTTTAGCCGCCCGCACAGCGCGGTGGCCCCGGCCGTATCGCCAGCCACGGCCTGAAGCCGGTAAACCGTGCCGATATCCGCCGTGCCCGTCACGATCCGGTGCGATACGCCGGAAAGCGCGCCGTTCGACTGGGCAACCAGCTTGGTCCAGCCTGCTTCTGCGGCTGCCTTCGACGAATAGGCCCCAACCTGCACCCCGACGCCGCGCGCGACCGGCTCCGCACTGGGCGTAGCGCTCGGCTTGGCGCTGGGAGTGGCCGAGGGCTGCGGCACTGGCGCGGCCGGAGCCGCAGCCGGCACAGCCTCACTGCCCGCCAATTGCGGTGCGCGGCTCTGCCCGTCGAGCACGACATAGGTCTGGTCGCCGGTCCCGGCGAACTGCTTGCCACCGGGATCAGTGGGCAGAACCTTGTAAGGCCCCGGTTCCGCCGGAACCAGGCTGCCGTCAGCGACGACCGCTTCCTGCGTGGCCCGGTGGGTCAGCCACCAGATGCCCCCGACGATACCGCCGAGCAGGAGCAGCCCGACCAGCACCAGCCGGATCAGACCACCGGTATTGTGGCGGTCCTGGGCGAAATCGTCATCGTCCGGGCTTTCCAGCCAGGGCAGGCGCTCGTCCTGTCCAGCCAGGGCCAGCTGCTCGGTTTCCAGCGGCTCGTCAAACCCGTTATTCCAATCGTCGTTACCGTGCGTCCCCTCGGTGCCCGACATCGTCACATCTCCTCAACCGCCTCCACGCCGAGAATGGCGAGGCCGTTCTTCACAAGCTGCCCGATTTGCGCGGCAAGATAAAGCCTTGCGCCGGTCAGCTTTGGATCTTGTGCGACGATAAAACGCTTTTCCGGGCGGTCGTTACCCAGATTCCAGTAGGAATGGAGCGCCCCGGCGAGGTCGTAGAGATAGAACGCGATGCGGTGCGGTTCGCGCGCCGCCGCCGCCGCTTCGACCAGCCGCGGGAACTGCGCCGCCAGCTTGACCAGGTCCAGCTCCTCAGCACCCAGCAGGTCGAGGTGATCGCTCGACGGGGTCAGGCCCTCGCCCGCGGCCTTGCGCAGGGTCGAACGGATGCGGGCATGGGCATACTGGACGTAGAAGACCGGGTTGTCCTTCGACGCTTCGACCACCTTGTCGAAGTCGAAGTCCATCTGCGCTTCGGGCTTGCGGGTCAGCATGGTGAAGCGGACCACGTCCTTGCCGACCATTTCGACCACGTC
>CAZNBX010000253.1:0-2787 GCA_964571305.1 uncultured Novosphingobium sp. | reverse complement strand
ACCGCTTCGTGCGCCCCGGTCGAGGCACCCGACGGAACGGCGGCGCCTCCGAACGAGCCATCATCCAGCAGCACGTCGGCTTCCACCGTCGGGTTGCCGCGGCTGTCGAGAATTTCACGGGCATGGATGTCAATGATCGCGGTCATGGCGGGAATGCTCCTTTTGCGCTGTTCGCGGTTCCTTAGCAGCGAAGGCCGGGCAGGCAAGTTGCATTGCAGCAATTTGAGCCGCATAGAAGGAACTTGCACAAGCCGGCGGGCGTTACCAGATATCATCCAGCGGCCTCACCGGGGGCTACAAAAGGGAAAATTCGATGGCCAAGACCACCAAGGAAACCGTCAAGACGACTGCCGCGAAAAAGCCTGCCGCAGCCAAGAAGCCCGCGACGCCGAAGGCAGCTACTGGTCAGGCGAAAGCGAAGTTCGCCAAGGCTATCGAAGAAGCGAAGGCCGGCGTGCAGGTCCTTGCCAGCGAAGCGCAAAGCCGTTCGCAGAAGCTGACCAAGGATGCCCAGACAAAGGCTGGCGCCTACAAGGACCAGATCACCGCCCGGAGCAGCGATTGGGTCGATGAAGCCCGCGACCTTGCATCGCAGGCGCGCGAACGCGCTGGCACCCTGGCCCATGAAGGCAAGGCCAAGACCAGCGATGCGCTGTCGAGCCTTGGCAAGATCGTCGCCGACAATGCTGGGACCATCGATGAAAAGCTGGGCGTGAAGTATGGCGACTATGCCCGTACCGCTGCCCGCTCCATGCAGGAAACCGCCGCCAAGATCGAAGCCAAGGAGCTGACCGAACTGGGTGAGGACGCGAAGCAATTCGTGCGCAAGAGCCCTGCCCTTGCCCTCGGCATCGCTGCCGTGGCCGGTTTCCTTGTCTCACGCCTGTTCAAGGGCGGATCGAACGAAGCCTGAGCGGCAGTTCTAGCTGGTCATGGCTGACGAAGCCCCTCCCCTGATCGACGAGCAAGCGGCCGACCGTTCGCTGGTGGACGACGTACGCCAGCTTGTCGATGACGGACGGACCTTCGTCGAGGCCGAGCTGGCATACCAGAAAAGCCGCGCGATCGTTGCGGGAATGGCGGCCAAGAGCATTGCCGGATGGGTTCTGCTCGGCCTCGCGCTGCTGTTCTTCACACTGATGGCGCTGGTGCTGGGTCTGATCTTGATCCTAACCCCAGCAATCGGGCCGGTCGGAGCGACACTGGCCGTCGTGCTGGGCCTGCTGGCGATGAGCGCCCTTTCCGGATTTACCGCCTTGCGCCGATGGAAGCGCGCCGCGGCCCTTCTCTTCGATGAAGGACCGCAGCCGTGAGCGATGCGGAGCAGCGGCTTGTCGCAGACCGGGGGAACCGCAATTCCGCGCGGGGGTTGTTCGATCAACGGCTGAGCCGAGTAAAGGCCGATCTATCCGCCCGAAGCGTGCCCACGCGGGTCAAGGACCGGGTCCAGGAACAGGTCTTCACCGCGTTGGATTACGGAATTGACGTTGCGAAGGAAAGCAAGGGCATCATCGCCGCGACGAGCGGCGCGATTGCCCTGTGGTTTTTCCGCCAACCGCTCATCGAACTGGTGACGGACTGGCTGGAAAAGGATGAAGAAGCTGGGGGCGAATTAGCGACTGACGGACAAGAGGAGCAGCAATCATGAGCGATGCAAACAACAGCAAGAAGCCGATCAAGGACCGGATCGACGCATCGCAAGCGCAGCTCGATCAGGAAAGCCGCCAACTCGCGGAGATCCCGACGCATCCGATCCCGGGTGAAGTAAATTCAACTGATGACTGGCGCAGCAAAGCCCATCAGCATCCGTGGCTCCTGCTAGCAGCCGGCGCTGGGCTGGGACTGCTTGCCGGTGCCCTGCTACCCCGCCGCGGGGGTTCGAAGACCGCTTCGCGTGCACTGGGCCTGGCTGCGGCAGGCGCCGAACTGGCCATCGCATTCAGCAAGAACGCCCGCGATGCGGCGAGCGAGGCGGCCAGCGAAGGGCTTAACCGGATCGACGAAGGCACTGCTCCGCTGCGGCACCGCGCGGGCAAGGCTGCCGGCGCAGCATCACGCAGTGCCCGCATGACCGGCGCCCGGCTCGCCAGCGAAGCCGTGAAGATTGCGGCGCGCCTGAGGAAGTAGTTGACGCTACGACCTTGGTGGGACTTGCCTTAGGAAGGACGCGCTATTATGCGCGCCTCTTCCCTCCTCCCAGGTAGTCCCACAATGAGCGAACAGAAACTCCATCTCGTCATCGGCGGGCGCGTGAAAGACCCGCAGACCCTCGAATTCGTCGATCTAGAAAACATGGATTACGTCGGTGTCTATGCCGACTACACCAGCGCGGAAGAAGCCTGGCGCAGCGCCGCTCGCCGCACGGTCGATGATGCCGAAATGAAATATGTCGTGGTGCACCTGCACCGCCTGCTTCAGCCGGAAATGCTCAAGCGCTGAAAAACAAAGGCCCCGGAAATCCGGGGCCTTTTCTTTTAGATGAACTCGATCTTCTCGACCACGTAGAAGCGGTCTCCTGCCGGGACCGAGACCTCGATCTCGTCCTCCACCCGGCGCCCGATCAGAGCACGGCCGAGCGGTGAGTTATAGCTGATCCGGCCCAACTTGGCGTCTGCCTCATATGGCCCGACAATCTGGTACTTCACCGGCTTATCATCGTCATCCAGCAGAGTGACGGTCGCGCCGAAAATGATCTTGTCACCCGACAGCGTGGTCGGATCGACGATCTGTGCACGGCTGACCTTGTCTTCCAGATCGGCGATCGACGCTTCGACCTGGCCCTGGCGT
>CAZNBX010000252.1:0-2796 GCA_964571305.1 uncultured Novosphingobium sp. | reverse complement strand
ATTCCAAGCCGATGCGGCGTGAGGCATAGTCCTGCAATTGCCCGTCGATAGTCAGCTTGACCGACTTGCCGGGTACATCCTCGCGAAACTCAAGGTCGCGCACGAACTTGCCCGACGCCGTAACTTCGACGCGCTGGGCCCCGGGCTGTCCGCGCAGGATGGATTCGTAATGCTTTTCCAGCCCGTCCTTGCCCAGCTTGAAGCCCGGAGTGACGAGCAGCGGATTGCGCTCCTTCTCATAGTCCTTGGCGGCGGCAGGGCCGACATAACCGATCAGGTGGGCGACCGAGGGGCCGGTCGGATACCACCGGGTGAAGCCTTGGTGTGCCACGACGCCGACCATTTCCGGCAGGCGGACCAGCACTTTGTCGAAGTCCTGGGGTTCGAGCCCGGATACCACTTCGACCGGTTGATAGCCGTGCGCCTTTTCCAGCTTGTCCTGCAGGTCCTGGGTTTGCACCGCATCGAATCCCAGCAGCTCGGTCAGTTGGAGAACGGTCGCTTCCTTGTCGACCAGGCGCTCCGGGATGATGTCGATCCGGAATTCGACCCGGTTCGAGGCCAATTGAGCGCCGCGCCGGTCGAGGATGATCCCGCGCCGCGGCGGGATGAGTGTCAGGTTGACGCGGTTGCTTTCGGATGCGGTCTTGTACTTTTCGTTCTGGACAAGGGCGAGCCAGCCGAGCCGCGCGGCGAGCAGGACCCCGACGCCCGCCTGCAGCCCGCCAATCAGGAACGAGCGGCGCTCAAAGCTGTTTTTCAGTGTCCCTGAACTGACGTGGGACTGGCCGCCAAGCATGTCAGCGTTTCCTGATCGGAATTAGACGGAACCGGTCCGTCAGGCTGACGATGAGAGCAAGAAGAGGATAGGCCAGGATGGCGAACAGCATCTGCGGGATCAGCACGCTGATTGACCACTTCCCGCCACCTAGGCCGGCGAGGCCTGCTGCGGCGACCAGATAGACCACCAGCAATGCGCTTGCGACCAGCCAGTTGAACACGACCCCGCGCCATGGAAAACGTGCCTCGAATATATCAAGTGCGACCATGGCGGTCGACCAAAGCAGCACTGCCGAGCCAAACGGTTGGCCGGAGTAAAGGTCATCGAAGAAGCCGAGCGGAAGTCCGGCCCAGACTGGAAAGAGGCCGGGGCGCAGTTGTTGCCAGGCGACCAGGAACAGAAA
The DNA here is from genome assembly GCA_964571305.1 of uncultured Novosphingobium sp. GTDB lineage: Bacteria > Pseudomonadota > Alphaproteobacteria > Sphingomonadales > Sphingomonadaceae > Novosphingobium. Next base: position 1,612 of record CAZNBX010000252.1, on the reverse strand, counting down.
GCCTAGCGGCGGCATCAGCGGCGCCGAGACAATCATCGGCCAAGCCGGGCTAAGGGAACCAAACATGACCAGCAGCCAAGGTGCCGTGATGGCAAGAAGTCTGGACGGCTCACGGTTGATCTGGGGCCGGCCAAAGCGAGGCAAGCGGTCCGATGACGGTTCGGCGAGGGTGGACGGCATTAGGTTGCGCCAGCCGGTCTGCTGGCAGTTGCCGCCACCTCATCAAAGGGGCGTTCGACCGCGACGTACTCAGTCATGCCCGGATCACTGAGTGGACGGGCGATCGCCCCATCGGATACAAGCGACACCACGACCGCGACGGCTTCGTTCGGACGGTATAGCCCGCCCGAACCGGATGTGACGATGGCATCGCCTTTCTTCAGTGGGTTGATCCCGGTGGAAGCGAGCCTGATCCGCAGTGTTCCGTCACCTTGTCCGTTTGCATAGGCCTGCACCCCGTCAGACGCGCGACGTACCGGAATAGTACTTTCGCTATCGGTGATAAGAAGTACCCGCGAGGTGTTCTGTCCGACTTCGAGCACGCGGCCCACTAGGCCAAGGGGAGAGCGGACAGTCATTCCGACAGTGACGCCGCGATTTGCGCCGACACTAAGCGTTGCAAAACGGCGGGTGGACGAAGAGGTGGAGCCAATCAGCCGCCCAAATGCAACTGGTTTGTTATCGCTCTCGTTCATCGCGAGCAGCGACTTGAGGCGTTCGTTTTCCTGTTTCAAGGCGGTCTGCTCCGCCAGCCGGACGCGGGCTTCGGCAACTTCGCGCTCAAGGTCCGCGACCTTGCTGCCACGGGTGAAGTAGCCCGACAGAACGGCGAGCCAGGTTGTGCTTTCGTGCCGTGCCTCGGCACCTGCCACCGCCACTGGTTTGACTGCCTCGTTCGCCGCGCCGCGCGCGCCAGCAAATGCCGCGCTGTCGCCCAGCGAGACAACCAGCAGGACAACACCGATCCCAAGCCCGCCTAAGGCGAGCAGATAGTTGTAGAACGTATTGTACTGTGCGCGGCGCGAGTGGCCCGAGCGCCGGTTACCGGGCGTCGAAACCACGGCTCTAATCCATCTGTTTGGATGCGTAGTTCACGACGCCCTGGTCCGATCAGGCCGTCATCAGCACGCCGCGATAGATCGGCTCTTCCATGGCGCGGCCCGTACCCAGCGCGACGCAGGAAAGCGGATCCTCGGCGATGGTGACCGGCAGGCCGGTTTCCTCGCGCAGGTATTCGTCCAGGCCCTGGATCAGGGCGCCGCCGCCGGGCAGGACAATGCCCTGGTCAACGATGTCGGCAGCCAGGTCGGGCGCAGTATTTTCCAGCGCGATCCGGACGCCTTCTACGATGGCGCCGATCGGTTCGGAAAGCGCTTCGGCAATGTTCGCCTGGGTGATGGTGATTTCCTTGGGAACCCCGTTGACCAGGTCGCGGCCCTTGATCTGGATGGTTTCGCCGATCCCGTCGAGCGGAACCGTGGCGCAGCCGTGGTCCTTCTTGATCCGCTCTGCCGTGGCTTCCCCGATCAGCAGGTTGTGGTGGCGGCGAACGTACGAGACGATCGCTTCGTCCATCTTGTCTCCGCCGACGCGGACCGAGGTGGTATAGGCC
>CAZNBX010000251.1:0-2799 GCA_964571305.1 uncultured Novosphingobium sp. | reverse complement strand
AGAGGTCTGGGCCGGATCCTTTGCCGCGCTGCCGATGAACCAATAGGTCGGGAACAGCAGCAGCAGGGTCAGGGCATAGCCGACCACAATCGGCTTCTTGCGCCCGATGCGGTCCGAAAGATGACCGAAATAAAGGAAGAAGCCCATGCCCAGCGCGGCAGCAATGCCGACGATGACCTCTGCCGCCGTGTCTTCGACATGCATGGCCGATTTCAGGAAGGAAAGTCCCGAGAACATGGCGGTGTACCAGATCACGGTCAGGCCCGCGGCAATCCCGAACAGCGCAACGAAGATCCGGCGCTTGTTGCCCGGATAAGTGAAGCTTTCGACGAAGGGATTTCCAGCAATCTCGCCTTCTTCCTTCATCGCCTGGAAGACCGGGCTTTCGGACAACTTGAAGCGCATCCAAAGCGAGATTGCGAGAAGCAGAAGGCTAAGCAGGAAAGGCACGCGCCAACCCCACGCATTCCAGGTTTCCGGGCTCATCAAGGCTTTGCACCCCAGCACCACGATCAAGCTGAGAACGAAGCCGCCAACCACACTCGCCTGGATATAGCTGGTGTGATAGCCGCGCCGGGTGAACGGGGAATGCTCTGCAACATAGATCGCCGCCCCGCCATATTCGCCGCCCAGGGCAAGGCCCTGAAGGATGCGCAGGAATATGACGATCGCCGGCGCCCAATAGCCGATGCTCGCAGCTGAGGGGATCAGGCCGACCCCTGCCGTGGCGATGCCCATCAGGCTGACCGTAACGAGGAAGGTGTATTTCCTCCCTAGCTTGTCACCGAGATAGCCGAATAGCACCGCGCCGAGCGGACGGAACCCGAAGCCGACGGCGAAAACCAGCCAGAACAGCAGCATCTCCAGCGTGGCATTACCGGTGGGAAAGAAAGTCTTGGAGAGGATCGCACCGAGCGTGCCGTAAATGAAGAAATCGTACCATTCAAACACGGTGCCTGCCGAAGATGCGGCAATCACCAAGCGCATTTCCTTGGCACTTGGTTCGCTATGCTGATGCCCTGCGACCGCGCTCATCCCGGAAGTCTCCCCTTGTTTACCGCGCTGCTCTAGCGCCGTCGCAGCTCTTAGGGAAGCGCGGCAAGCGCAGCCTTCCACGGCAGGACAATCGCGCCATGCCGCCCCGGATAATCGCGGGCATTGGCGATCGCAACCAGTCCTCGCCAGTCGGGCAATTCGGCGCGGTCTCTAATCAACCATGCCTCGATTTGTGCGAGCGCAGATTGAACATCGGACTTCGAGCAATTTTTGGCAGACTGCGCAAACAGTGCCGCAGCGGCTTGACCGATAGCGCAAGCGCTGGCCTTCATTCCTATTCCGACGATCCGAGCTGAAGCATCAAGCTCAAGGCCAAGTTCAAGCGCAGATCCACATATCGATGAACGAGCAGCCCCGCGCAATTTGAGCGCCTCGTAGAGCGGATAATCGGCAAGCGCCGTTGCCAGCGCAAGAACCTGCGGCGTGTACAGCTTGGACGTGGCGCTCACTGCCCCGAAAGTTTCTTCTTTAGCGCGTCCGTCCCCATCCGCTTTGCCTCTGCTTCTGCGGCCTCCTTGCGGCGCTCAGAAATCATCGAGACTAGATACTCACTTCCGGCGTTGACGAAGGGATAGGCTCGCGCCTGGGTGATCCAGGTTGGACGTCCGCCCGCACCCCAAACCGTATCATAGCCCAGCACGAGGACGGAGAACGCCATCACCATGATGACCATGCCCTTCACTGCGCCAAAACCTAACCCAAGCAGGCGGTCTATCGGACCTAGGACAGAGTTTCGGCTCGCTTCGCCGAGATGGTTAGAAAGCAGTTTTACCGTCGCATAGGGAACCAGCAAAAGCAGCGCGAAAGCCAGCACTGCGGCCCCGCTATCCGATCCGACATAGGGACGCAAGCCGTCGGTCAAAGGGGTGTGCAGGTTGTGGATCGCGAACAGGGCAAGCACCCATGCCGCCAGCGCGAATACTTCCTGGATAAAGCCCCGCATGAAGCCGATGATCGCGCCAAGGCCGACCAGGATGAGGACTGCGATATCGAAACCTGTCATGACGGCGCGGAAACTATGCGGCGCCGACTATGCGGTCAACGAGATTTGGCAGCAGCGAGAGGCCGGTGAACCGGGTCGCCGCATCACCGCTGTTGGCATCGGCTGGACCGAACGCCGTAGCAAAGCCCAGCTTGGCGGATTCGCGCAGGCGGATGGAGGAATGCGCGACCGGCCGGATTTCCCCCGCCAGCGAAACCTCGCCAAACCAGACGGCATCCGCAGCCAAGGGCTTGTCTGCAAGCGCCGACACCAGCGCCGCCGCGACGGCAAGATCGGCAGCCGGATCGGCAAGGCGATAGCCGCCAGCGACGTTGAGGTAGACTTCTGCCGACGAGAAATTGAGCCCGCAGCGCGCTTCGAGCACAGCCAACAGCATCGCCAGGCGGCCACTGTCCCAGCCCACCACTGCGCGCCGCGGCGTCGCCCCGCTTTGCAGACGGACGATCAGCGCCTGAACTTCGACCAGCACTGGCCTGGTCCCTTCGATTGCCGGGAAGACCGCACTGCCCGGGACCGGCGCATCGCGCCCCGAAAGGAACAGCATCGAAGGGTTGCCGACCTCGGCCAGCCCCTGCCCTTCCATCGCGAAAACGCCGATTTCATCGACCGGCCCAAACCGGTTCTTGATGCTGCGCAGGATGCGGTACTGATGGCTGCGCTCGCCCTCAAAGCTCATCACCACGTCAACCATGTGCTCCAGCACGCGGGGGCCGGCAATCGACCCGTCCTTGGTGACATGG
>CAZNBX010000250.1:0-2802 GCA_964571305.1 uncultured Novosphingobium sp. | reverse complement strand
AAGGACTTGAGGAAGGCTCATCCACTTTCCATTGACGTAAACGGAAACCGGGTGAATCCTCGCGCCATGACAAAGTTCATCGACCTGTCGATCCCGATCACGACCAAGGTGATCTCTGACCCGCCGCAGATGCTGCCGCAGATCCACTACACTGACCATGCCGAGACCTGGGCCCAGATCGCCCTGTTCTTCCCCGGCCTGACCAAGGAGGACCTGCCCGACGGCGAAGGCTGGGCGGTCGAGACACTGACCCTGTCGACCCACAACGGCACCCACATGGACGCGCCGTGGCACTACCACTCGACCACGGACCAGGGCGCGCGCCCTGCCCCGACGATTGACGAGGCCCCGCTCGACCGCTTCTTCCGCCCCGGGGTCAAGCTAGACTTCAGCCACCTGCCCCACGGCCATGTCGTCTCTGCCGCAGAGGTCGAGGCGGAGCTTGCGCGGATCGGGCACGAACTCCAGCCGCTGGACATCGTGCTGGTCCAGTCGGGTGCGATCTATGGTACCGACAACTTCACCGACCAGGGCGTCGGCCTCGGCGCGGAAGCGACGCTGTGGCTGACGACACGCGGGGTGGAAGTGGTCGGGACCGATGCCTGGTCATGGGACGCGCCGTTCAGCCATACTGCCCGGCGCTGGGCTGAGAGCCGCGATCCGGCGATCATCTGGGAGGGCCATAAGGCCGGTAGGATCCGGCCCTATTGGCAGATCGAAAAGCTCGCTAACCTCGCCGCCCTTCCCGCCACAGGGTTCACGTTAAGCTGTTTCCCGGTGAAGATCGAAGGGGCTAGCGCCGGATGGATCCGGGCCGTCGCGCTGGTCGACGGCTAGGGGAAGAGGTCCAAGACCTCGCAGTCTGGGAGCACGGCCTTGCGCAGCAGGGTGCGGTGGCAGCAGGCCGGCTCGCGCTCGTAACAGAGCAGGGCGACGCGGCGTTGGTGGGCGAGTTCGGCCAGTTCGGCACCCGCCGCAATGGCCTCGGGCAGTTCAAGCTGCCCGGCATAGACCAGCTTCAGCTTGGGCAGGTTCAGCGCCCGCGCCGCGGCCCGTCCCTCAGGCGGCGTGCCGAGCGCGCGGAAGTGGCGGTACGCGATCCCCGCCTCGGCCAGGTTGGCGGCCAGGGCATTCTTGGCAAAACCGGGCCGGCGGCTGGCGGCAATCGCGCGGACATCGGCGACGAGCTCCACGCCCGCTTCCTGCAAGGCTGCAAGGAACGCGGACATGGTGGTCTGCTCGTAACCGATGGTCCAGATCGTGGGCATGGCAGGTGCCTTTCCAGCAAACCGCATTCAGCCCACCGAGCTTACGCGGGCCAATCAAAATTGCAGGATCATAAACGCCAGCCGAACCGCTCAAGTTCCCGGATCGCCATGGCGAGGCGGGCGCTGTTCAATTAGTGCTTTGCACCCACCGTGCGGTCAAGGAAGCGCAATGCCCGTGCCTTGAGAGTCAGCTTGGTCATGTCTGCACCCAGGCTGGGTGCGCCCATCGGATAGAAGTGCCCGAACCCAGGCATCCACGCCGTCTCCGCCTTAATCCCCGCAGCGCCCAGCATGGCCAACAAGGCGCGCGTCCCCTGCTGCACGGCTTCCAGATCGTTCTGGCCTATAAAGAACATGCCTGGAGCCATTCCAGCCTTGGCCGTCTTGCGCAGGTCGAAACCGCCCATACCACCAGACAAGGATATTACGCCCTGCACGGGAACGCCCATGCCATAAGCGACGTTCACCGCTGCCATCCCGCCTGCGGAAAAGCCGCCAATCACAATCCGGTCGGGATCAATGCCCAGCTGGCTTGAATGGCCACGTGCAAACTGTACCGCTGTGGCCAGATCCTCCGAAGCCGCGAATACGGTGTTCCAGAGCTGTTCGCGGCTAGCATCATCAAGCAGTGGCAGCCCCATGCGGCCCCGCACCACATTGATCCGGGCAGTTGCCACCGGATCCTTGAGCATGGCCTTCGGCAATAGGTTTGCCGCGTCTAGTCCGCCCGGAAGCGCCGGGTCTTCAGGGACCAGCCGGTACTCGATCGACAGGCAGACATAGCCGGCTGCCGCAAAAGAACGGCAATAATCGCCCATTGCCGAATCCGAAGCGCCATCCTCTTCAAATCGCGCAGTGCCCTTGGTGCCACGGTGGAATGCCCCGCCAAACGCCAAGACAACTGCCGGGCGATCCTCAACCGGCTTACCATTGGCAACCGGGCGATAGAGATCAAACTTCAGATCCCGCGGATGTGGCTTCGCCGATCCGGCATCGACAACCCCATGGCCATAGACCAGATCAGATTGAACCGAGACGCCATAAGCATCGCTGACCAAGTCTTCGGCCTGCGCCGGGCGCGCCACGACCAAGGCCATGGACACTGCCGCTCCCATCAAAGTCCAAAACTTGGTCATTCTGCCCCTCTCCACCGATCCGCTCTCGACCTACTCCAGTTCGAGAATGATTGCATCCACGGCCAGACTGTCACCCGCCTTGGCATTGACCTTCTTGACCGTCGCGGCCTTCTCGGCGCGAAGGATGTTCTCCATCTTCATCGCCTCAACCACGGCTAGCGGCTGTCCGGCTTCAACCTTATCGCCCTCGCCGACATGCAGCGCGACGAGCAGGCCCGGCATCGGGCAGATCAGGAACTTGGAAAGATCCGGCGGTACCTTCTCGATCATGTGCTGGGTCAGGTGCGCCACATGGGCCGGAAGAATCTGCACAGCATGGATCGCACCCCGCGTGGTCATTTTCAGACCGGTGCGGGTCGGTTCCAGCTTCACGCCATAGGTCTGCCCTTCGACGTGGG
>CAZNBX010000249.1:0-2803 GCA_964571305.1 uncultured Novosphingobium sp. | reverse complement strand
CGAAGGCACGCCGACCCAGGAAACCGTCCTGATCGAAGACGGCATCCTCAAGGGCTACATGCAGGACCGGCTCAACGCGCGGCTGATGGGCGTTGCCCCAACCGGCAACGGGCGCCGCGAAAGCTATGCCCATGCGCCAATGCCGCGCATGACCAATACCTTCATGAAGGCGGGCAGCGACGATCCTGCGGAACTGTTGTCGCGGATCAAGAACGGCATTTTTGCCAAGAGCTTCGGCGGCGGCCAGGTCGACATCGTCTCGGGCAAGTTCGTGTTCTCGTGCACCGAGGCCTACAAGGTCGAGAACGGCAAGCTCGGCGCCCCGATCAAGGGCGCGACGCTGATCGGCGATGGCCCCTCGGTTCTCACCCGCGTCACCGGCATCGGCAATGACATGGCGTTGGATGAGGGGGTTGGGGTCTGCGGCAAGGGCGGCCAGTCGGTCCCGGCCGGGGTTGGCCAGCCGACGCTGTTGGTCGAGGGGTTGACTGTTGGCGGGACCGCCTGACCCTTTCAGGATCGGTTCAGGTGCCGGGATTAGGCTGTAGGGCAGCAAAAACAAGGATCACGACCATGCGCAAGATTGCCATCGCCATTGCCACGACGGTCGCCCTGCTCGGCACGGCACCTGTCGTCGCCAAGCCCAAGCTTACCCCGCAGCAGGAACTGGAAAAGCTGATCGCCGGGCGCGTGGCGGGTAAACCAGTCCACTGCATTCCCAACTTTGAAACACGCGAGATGCGGATTCTGAACAAGACCGCGATCGTCTATGGCCGTGGCGACACGATCTGGGTCAATGTGCCGCGCAATGCCGCCGACCTTGATGACGATGACATCCTGGTCACCCACACGACCGGCAGCCAGCTTTGCAATCTCGACATTGTCCGGACGGTCGATCGCGTCAGCCACTTTCCCTCCGGTTCGATCAGCCTCGGCGATTTCGTGCCCTATCGGAAAGCGGCCAAGTCGGCTCCGGCCAACTGATATCCTGATTTTCGCAGCGAAACGCCGTCCGGAGCGATCTGGGCGGCGTTTTTCTTTGTCGGCGGGGGGATCGGTTGACTCCTCCCAAGCGTCGATTAGGGTGTTCACCCTAAAACGGTGATTCCAACGCCGACGGGAGTGAATGCCATGGCCAGCAGCGCGACGCTTGAACGGACTTCTTCGCCGATTGCCCCGATAGATGTGAGCAGTGCCCACTGGTACGAAGGAGAGGAGTGGCAGGCTCCGTTCCGCCAACTGCGGGCAGAGGCACCGATCCAGTACGTGCCGGATAGCGCCTTCGGGCCCTATTGGTCGGTTTCGACCTACAAGCCGATCGTGCACATCGAGGCGCTGCCGAAGATCTTCTCCTCCAGCTGGGAATATGGCGGCATCGCGATCCCTGGTTCGGTTGATGAGCCGATGGAAAATGAGATGCGCACACCGATGTTCATTGCGATGGACCCGCCGCATCATACCGCCCAGCGCCGCACCATCGCGCCCAGTTTCGGTCCCAGCGAAGTCGCGGCAATGAAGGCCGAGGTCCAGGCCCGCACTGCCGAAGTGCTCGATTCCCTGCCCATCGGCCAGCCGTTCAACTGGGTTGAGAAAGTCTCGATCGAACTGACCACCGGGATGTTGGCCAAGCTGTTCGACTTCCCCTGGGAAGAGCGTCACAAGCTGACCTACTGGTCGGACATGGGCGGCAATGTCGAACTGATGAAGACGCCAGAAGACATGACCCAGCGCAATGCCGCGCTGTTCGAAATGGGTTCCGCCTTCGCCGAGCTGTGGCAGCGCAAGGCTGCCGAACCGGGCAAGGACCTGATCTCGGTCATGCTCCGCTCCGACGCGATGAGCCACATGAGCCAGGAAGAATTCATCGGCAACCTGATCCTGCTGATCGTTGGCGGGAACGATACGACCCGCAATTCCATGTCGGCCTTCGCCTGGGGTCTGAACCAGTTTCCCGAGGAGCGGGCCAAGCTTGAGGCCGATCCCTCGCTGATCCCCAATGCGGTGCAGGAACTGATCCGCTGGCAGACCCCGCTGGCGCACATGCGCCGGACGGTAATGGAGGACACCGAAATCGAAGGCGCGCAGATGAAAAAGGGGGACAAGGTCGTCCTCTGGTACATCTCGGCGAACCGCGACGAGTCCGTGTTCGAGGATGCCGACCGCGTCATTATCGACCGCGACAATGCCCGTCGCCACCTGTCGTTTGGCTATGGCATCCATCGCTGCGTCGGTGCCCGCGTCGCGGAATTGCAGCTCACCACCTTGCTGGAGGAAATGGCCAAGCGGCGCCTGCGCGCCAATGTCATTGAAGAGCCGGAACGCGTCGCCACCTGCTTCGTCCATGGCTACAAGAAGGTCATGGTGCAACTGTCGCACTACTGATGAAGACCAGGGATCGCATCGTCGAGACGGCCCGAACCCTGTTCAATGAACAGGGCTATGGCGCCGTTTCGACTGCTGCGCTGGCGGCCGCCTGCGGCATGGCCGAAGGCAATCTGTGGTATCACTTCAAGACCCGCCGCGCCTTGCTTGATGCCTTGAGCGAACGCTTTGCCAGCATGGTCGAGGTGCGCCTGGCCCTTGCTCCTGGGGGGGACCCGGTTGCGAGTTATGCCCGTTTGCTTGAAGCGGTCATGACCGAATTCCGCGACTTCCGTTTTCTCTACCGCGACCAGCCATCCTACGGTGAACATGGCGAGCCGATTGCCGCACGCGCGCCCGAATGGATCGAGCGGACCTATCGCCAGCTTGAGCAGCACTATGCTGCCCTAGTCGGTACTCGCCTGCTCGACTGGCCTGCGGA
>CAZNBX010000248.1:0-2812 GCA_964571305.1 uncultured Novosphingobium sp. | reverse complement strand
CCGAGCGCACCGGGGTCTACATGGGCATCTTCAACATGATGATCTGCGCGCCGATGCTGATCTTCGCCGGGACGATGACTTTCATCTACGAGCCGGTCCTCGGTGGCGACCCGCGCAATGCGCTCGCCTTTGGCGGTGTCCTGATGCTTTGCGCAGCCGCGGCAGTCTTGCGGATCAAGAACGACGGAACGGGGCAGCAACCCGTTGCAGCCGCAGCCTGACGCCTCAAGATCGTGAGCAACCAAGCCCCGCCTTCAGGCCGCATCCGCAACATCGCCGAACTGGCGAAGCTCGCGGGCGTCACCGCTGGAACCGTCTCTCGCGCCCTCGCCAATTCCGACCTGGTCAACAAGGATACCCGACAGAGAATTCAGGCGCTCGCCCGCGAACACGGCTTCCGGCCAAACCAGATGGCCAAGCGGCTGCGCGTGCAGCAGACCAAGGTCATCGGGATTGTCGTTCCGCTGGGCCACGAACGGCGCCAGCACTTGTCGGACCCGTTCTTCATGGCGATTCTGGGCCACTTGGCCGATGCCCTGACCGAGAACGGTTACGACATCATGCTCAGCCGCGTCATTCCCGACGCCGATGACTGGCTCGAACGGATCGTCGATTCGGGAATGCTCGACGGCGTTCTGGTGATCGGCCAGTCGAACCAGTTCGAGAAGATCGAGCGGGTCGCCGCATGGTACAAGCCGATGGTGGTCTGGGGCAGCCATCGTCCTGGGCAAGTGCACTGCACGGTCGGTGTCGATAATCGCATGGGCGGAAGACTGGCTGGCGAATGCCTGATCGAGGCCGGTCGCAGCAGGCTGGCCTTCCTGGGCGACATTACGGCACCCGAGCTTTCCGAACGCTATCTTGGCCTGTGCGATGCGGCGCGGGCGGCAGGGCTGGTCGATCCAGCCCAGATCAATGTCCATCTTGCCTCCGACATCATGGCGGACGAGATTGCGAGCCATGTTGAACGGATCGTTCAGCAGATAGACGGCATCGCCGCCGGATCGGACCTGCTGGCCATGCATGTCGTGCGCGCATTGGCGGATCGCGGCCTGACCATCCCAGGTCCGATTTCCGTTACCGGGTTCGACGATTTGCCTTTGGCCGAGCAAACCATCCCGCGTCTGACCACGGTCAGCCAGAACATAGCCTTGGGCGCACGGGCGATGGTCGCGACCTTGTTTGAGCGGATGGCCGGAAGGGATGCATCGTCGCTCGAAATGACCCCTGAACTGATCCGGCGCGATACCGCCTAGCACTACAACCCGGACCCGAGCCCGTGCCCAGGGAGCCGGGAGGATGAAGGCGAGGCTGAAGATCGTCGGGAACATGATCGCATTGGCCAGGCCGATGACCAGCAGGCTGTAGCCCGCAACCGTGCCGCTGGTGTGGGTCGAAACCGCCAGCAGGGTGATCGCCGCTGCCGGTATGAAAGTCTCGAACTACCGCTACCCCCGTGAGCGCTGCATCTTCATCGAATGACCCAGCATTTGAACTCGATACAGCGCGAGGTGCGCGACTGGCTTTTGCTTCAGCACCGATGCATGGAACTGCAATAATCGCACCGGGCTCGGGAATGCCGCCACCACTGCCGACACTAGTCAACTGTTGGTTTGCCCTTTTTGCCAGCTACACGGCTTATGCGCGGCGGCACACCGAACACTTGGCTGTGCCAGCGACTGAACGCGCCGATCGAACTGTAGCCCAGCATATCGGCAATGTCGGTGATCCGCATTCGGGGGTTGGCGAGATATTGCGTCGCCAACTGCATGCGGGCGCGATTAAGCAGGGTGGTGAAACTGGCTCCCTCGGCGTCGAGGGCGCGCTGCATTGTGCGCACCGTCATCCCCATCGACGCGGCGCAGATTTGCACCGAGGCGCGGCCCGAAGGCAGCAAGAGCTTGATCAGTTGCTCAACCTCCTCGGTCCTTGTTCGCTCCACCGGGTTCATGACTTGCTCAAGCAGCTGGCGCGCATGGTGGGCGAGCTGGTCATCGGCCTTCGTGTTCGGGCGATCAAGGTCGCGGCTGGACAGGACCACGCCGTTGAACTCGCTGTCGAACTGCGGGCGGCACCCGAAGACGCGCGCATAGATTGGCTGTTCCGCGAGCGGCGGTGCATCATGCGAGAAGCAGACCGCACGCGGCTTCCAGTTTTCGCCCACGGCTGCGGCGCAAAGTTTTGCCAGAACCCCCAGCGCAAGGTCCGATGACTGCCGCGACGGTTCGGGGCCCGACAGGTAGAAATCCTCGCGCAGGATGACTTCGTCACCGATCTCCTCGAACTGCAGAACCAGGGTCGAGTTGATCCGGCTGCGGAACTCGCGCAGCGTCTCCAGCGATTTTCTCAAAGTTGGCTGGTGCGCGATCAACAGGCTGGTCGCGCCGAGATTGGCCAGGGTCCTGCTTTCGGCCATGCGCAGGCCGAAAGTGATGCAGCCGGTTGCCTGGGCACTGCGCTCGAGCAGCCGGATCGCGGCATGCGCCGGGATAAGCTGCTCGGGATTGACCAGCAGGTCTGCTGCAAGCCCCTGCTCCTTAAGCAAGGGCCGCGGGTCCATGCCGAACGTGGCCATGGTCTCGAAGTAGCCGGTCAATGCCGCAACCCGGACAAGCTCCGCCACGCATCGTCTCCCACACCGGCCACTCTGGATGGCGCCGAATGACAAAAGAATGTCACGAAATGAGAAAAAGACAATCCCACCCTCGCCTATTTTCCGCTCAGATCAAAAAGGGAGAGACGGTGTGTTGGCGAAGGCTGTCCGTTTTCATGCGACTGGTGGACCGGAAGTCCTGCAAGTGGAGCAGGTCGA
>CAZNBX010000247.1:0-2818 GCA_964571305.1 uncultured Novosphingobium sp. | reverse complement strand
ACCGCTGCCCGCTACCTTGACGTGACGACCGGGAAATACGTCGAAAATCCGGCGATCTTCGTCGGCGAAGACGGCCGGATCACCAGCATCGCCGATGCCCGCACGGTGAAGTGGGGCGCGGATACCAAGCACGTCGACATGGGCGGGAAGACGCTGGTCCCGGGCTTGATCGACATGCACGTCCACCTCGACAGCCCGGCGGACATCGGCGGCTTTCGGGGTCTGGAATATACCGACAGCTTCTTTGCCATGACTGCGGTGAGCAACGCCCGGGCCATGCTCGATGCCGGTTTCACAACAGTGCGCAATGTCGGGGCGTCGAACCGCAATGACGTCGGCCTGACCCAGGCCGTTACCCAGGGCTATGTGGTCGGCCCGCGCATTGTTGCAGCCGGCTTCGCCTTGGGCAGCACCGGGGGTCACTGCGACCAGACCGGCCTGCCCCCCAGCATGGAACAACCCGGCAAGGCCGAAGGGATCGGCGATACGCCAGACGAACTGCGGTATCAGGTCCGCCGCCAACGCAAGTATGGCGCAACCGTGATCAAGGTCTGTGCGACTGGCGGGGTGTTCTCGCACAATACCGAACCGGGCCAACAGCAGCTCACCGAAGCCGAGCTGACCGCGATTGCCGACGAAGCCCATATGTGGGGCCTGCGCGTCGCCGCCCACGCCCACGGCGCGGCCGGGATCAAGGCGGCGATCAAGAGCGGGATCGACACCATCGAGCATGCCAGCCTGGTCGACGACGAAGGCATCAAGCTGGCGGTTGAGCGCAAGCGCCCGGTCTGGTTCTCGATGGATATCTACAACACCGACTACACCCAGTCAGAAGGCAAGAAGAACGGTGTGCTTGAGGATAACCTGCGCAAGGATCGCGAGATCGGCCAGTTGCAGCGCGACAATTTCCGCAAGGCATTCAAGGCCGGGGTGAAGATGGTCTTCGGATCAGATGCGGGCGTGATGCCGCACGGGCTGGTCGGACGCCAGTTCGCGGTCATGGTCCAGTACGGAATGACCCCGCTCGACGCGATCCGCGCCGCAACGCTGAATGCATCGCAGGCGCTTGGCTGGGAAAAGGATGTCGGTTCGATCGCGGTCGGCTATTATGCCGACATTGTTGCCGTGGATGGCGATCCGCTGGCCAATGTGCGCGAACTGGAAAGCGTCGACGGCGTAATCAAGGGCGGCGTCGTGGTCGAGCAAGCCCGCTAGGACCCACTGAAAAAGCGAGGGCCTGTCATCGCATCGGAAAACCGGTGATGACAGGCCCAGCGCTATCAATCCGTTAATTACATCCCCGGCAGCTTGAAGCCCGGGGGCAGGCCCATGCCGCCCTGCATCTTGGTCATTTCCTCACCGGAAACGGCATCGGCCTTGGTCCGCGCATCGTTGAAGGCGGCGGCGATCAAGTCTTCGAGAATGCCCTTCTCGCTCGGCTGCAGCAGGCTGTCGTCGATGGAAATACCGATCACGCGGCCCTTGGCCGAACAGCGGATCTTGACCAGACCGCCACCAGCCGCACCCTCAACCTCCATGGCGTCGAGCTTGGACTGCATTTCGGTCATTTGCTTCTGGATGGTCTCGGCAGCTTCCTGTGCCGCCTTGAGCATCTCTTCCATCGACTTCATCAGTTTCTCCATCTGGAGCCCATGCTCGCAACGCGGGCATCAGGGCCTTCTTCAAGCAATTCTGCATCGGGGAACGCGGCAAAGGCCGCTTCCACCAGAGGATCGGCGAGGATCGCGGCGCGGGCCGCATCCTTTTGCGCGTCCTTGTCTTCCTTCAGGCTGGGCTTGGCATCGCCCTCGCCCCGCGTAACAGTCCAACGCTCGCCGGTTGCGCGCAGCAAGGCATCGCGCAGTTCCGCCGTCGCGTCGCCCGGGTAACCAGGGGCAAGGCTGTAGACCAGTTCGCCCGGAGCAAGCGAAATCACCCGCACCCAGTCATGCATCAGCTGCGACATTCGGAACTGGCCGGACTGTTCGACGGTATTGATCACCGTCTGCCAATCGAGCGCTTGGGGTGCCGGGGCGGGAACATTTGCCGGTGCACTCTCCCCAACCGGTGCTGCGACCGGACCGCGCGCAGCGATCTCCTCGAGCTTGCGCGCCAGGCTACCCGGATCGGGCAAGTCGGCGGCGTGCTGGACCCGGAGCAGTGCCATCTTGGCCGCGACCAGCGGATCAGGGGCGCTGCGCACTTCGTCGTGGCCCTTAAGCAGCAATTGCCACAGGCGGTGCAACTGCCCGGCGGTCAGCTTTTCCGACCACTCGCCAATCGCGCTGCGCTCTTCTTCGGAAATGGCGTCAGCTGCGCCTTTGCCGAGCTGCGCCACGGTGATCCGGTGGGTCAGTTCCATCGCCGTGCGCATCAACGCCAGCGGCTCAACCCCCAAGGCGAATTGCTGGTCGATCAGTTCGAGCAACGCCCCGCCGTCACCCGCCAAAAGCGCCGCGAACAACCGGCGCTGCGCGCTCTTGTCGGCAAGGCCCAGCATGTCGCGCACCTGCTCTGCGGTGACGCGACTGTCGCCGCCAAGGTCGGCATGGGCGATAGCCTGGTCCAGGATCGAAAGCCCGTCACGCGCCGAACCTTCGGCCGCCGCGGCGATCATCGCCAGGGCCTCAGCCTCGGCCTCAACCCCTTCCTTGCCGCAGATCATCGCGAAGTGATCGGCCAGCATCGGCGCCGGAATGCGTTTCAGGTCAAACCGCTGGCACCGCGACAGCACGGTGACCGGGAGCTTTTCGACTTCGGTGGTGGCGAACAGGAACTTCACATGAGCCGGCGGTTCTTCCAGCGTCTTGAGCAGCGC
>CAZNBX010000246.1:0-2829 GCA_964571305.1 uncultured Novosphingobium sp. | reverse complement strand
TAGAAGTTCAAGCGAGTTCCCAAGTATCATGCGCAATCTGACTGCAATCTACCTGGCGCTGGCCGCCACTCCTGCTCTTGCCAGCGAACCGGCGGCGGAACGGCCGGCCAGCAGCGCGGCAATCGATCAGGCCAATCAGCAGGCCAATGACAACGAGACGCCTGCGCTGGACGAAGGCGACATCGTTGTGGTCGCCACGCGGATCGGCGGCCAGATCGATGCTCCGCAGGCGCCTATTGCAACGTTTGACGAGGCCGAAATCCAGGCGCTCGGTGCCTCCTCGATCACCGAATTGCTCGCCCGGGTCAGCCCGCAAACCAGTTCCGGCCGCGGCCGCGGGGGCGGCGGTCAGCCGGTCATTCTGGTGAACGGCCAGCGGATCACCAATTTCCGCGAAATGCGCAACTATCCGCCCGAAGCGATCAAGCGCGTTGAGATCCTGCCGGAAGAAGTCGGCCTGCGATACGGGTTCCCGCCCAATTCGCGCGTCGTGAACATGATCCTCAAGGACAACTATTCGAATCGTCGGGTTGAAGCGGATTACGCAATCCCGACGCGCGGTGGTTTCAGCGAAATGGAACTTGAAGCGACGCTGCTCAAGATCCGCAAGCTCAACCGCTTCACGGTGACCGCGAAAGCTGGCGACACGAGCCCGCTGTTCGAAAGCGAGCGCGATCTGGTCCAACCGGCAGGTTCACGTCCGACTGTGGCGACTGATCCCGATCCGGCGGCGTTTCGCAGCCTTATTGCGGATTCCAAGTCCTATGGCCTCAATGCAGCCTGGACCAAGGGATTGGGCAAGGACGGCACCGGCGGTGCGATCACGGTCAGCGCCGAGGCAAACCGCAACGACAGCCTGGCCTGGTCGGGGCTCGATACGGTCCTGCTCACCGATCCCGCGGGAAATACCGCGCTGCGCAGCCTGCCCGACCCTTTGCAGCGCAAGTCCCGCACCACCAGTCTGGCGGGAGGTCTTGGTTATAACACCAATCTCGGTCGCTGGCAGTTCACGGCGACGGTCGATGGCAGCCACGCGGAAACCGACAGCCGCTTTGACCGCCGCGCCAACACTGCAAGCCTGGTTGCGCAGGCGGCAAGCGGAAACCTGCCGATCAATGGCGCCCTTCCAGCCGTGCCGGATGCCGGGTTTGATACGACGAACAGCAATACCGACAGCGTAACCTCGCTGGTGACCCTCGTTGGCCGCCCGGTTCGCCTGCCTGGCGGAGAGATCAACACCACCTTCAAGGCGGGTTACGGCTGGTCCGGAATCGACAGCACTGACAGCCGCAGCAGCTCCGGGCCCGTCAGCTTGTCGCGCGGCGATCTTTCGCTCGGCACCAACGTGGCCGTGCCGCTCACCAGCCGACGCGAGAACTTTGGCGCCGGATTGGGCGACATCACCGCCAACTTCAGCGCTGGTTGGAACCACCTGACCGACTTCGGCGACCTGACCGACTGGAGCGCGGGCCTGACCTGGGCACCGACCGAGAAGCTCAACCTGCAGGGCAGCTATATCGTCAACCAGGCGGCTCCTTCGCTCAGCCAGTTAGGCAGCCCGCAGACCATCACTTTCAACGTCCCGGTCTATGATTTTTCGCGCGGCGAAACCGTGCTGGTTAGCGTGATCGGTGGCGGCAACGCCGCGATCAAGCGTGAACAGCAGCGCGACATCAAGCTGTCGGCGACCTGGACCCTGCCGTTCCTGCAGAACTCCAACCTGTTGGTCGAATGGTTCCGTAATCGTTCAAATGACGTCACTCAGTCATTCCCGCTGCTCACGCCGGAGATCGAGGCGGCATTCCCCGGACGCGTCCAGCGCGACCCAGCCGGGCGCCTGGTTTCCATCGATCAGCGTCCGATCACCTTTGCCACGCAGGAAAGCGAGCGGCTGCGCTGGGGTTTCAACCTGTCCGGCGGCCTGGGCAAGCAGCCCGAAGGCGGCGGGATGGGTGGCGGCCAGCGCGGCTCTGGCCCGCGCATGGGCGGCGGAGGCCCGCGCGGCGGCTTTATGGGGCCGATGTTTGGCGGTGGCGGCTCTATGCCCGGGCGGTGGAGCCTTGGCCTGTTCCATACTGTCCAATTCCAGAACGAGGTTCTGGTAGCCCCGGGCGGTCCGGTCCTGGACTTGTTGGACGGCGATGCGTTGAGCACCACCGGCACTCCGCGCCATTCGCTCGAGTTCAATGGGGGCCTGTTCTACAAGGGTTTTGGCAGTTTCATGCAGGGTAGCTGGAGCGCGCCGACCACACTGGGTGCAAGTGGGCTGCCGGGAACCAGCGACCTGCGCTTTGGCAGCACAACTAACCTGAACGTCTACCTCTTCGCTGAGTTCTCGATGATGCCGAAGCTGGTGAAGTCGGTTCCGTTCCTCAAGGGATCGCGGGTTTCGCTGCGTTTCCAGAACCTGTTTGATTCGGTGCAGAAGGTGACCGATGCCAGCGGGGCGGTGCCCTTGTCCTATCAGCGGGACTATCTGAACCCGCGCGGCCGGATCATTGAACTGGAATTCCGCAAGTCGTTCTAGGGAATGCCCCGGCCAGATATGCTGGCCGGGGCATCCTGTCTATCTTAGTGGAACACGCCCAGGATCAGGTGGAGCGTGAGCGCCATCAGGCAGAGGCTCGACAGCGCGAACAGCAGGAAGCGCAGGGCGACCTTGTTCACCGTCGACTGCCAGATCGAATGAACGATGCGCAGGCCGACATAGGCCCAGGCGATCTTGGCATTGAGCCCGTCACCCTGGCCAAGGACCGCCAGCGCCAGCGCGACCGCATAGAATACGGTCGGAGCTTCGTGCAGGTGATTGTAGTTATGGGCCTTCCACTG
>CAZNBX010000245.1:0-2829 GCA_964571305.1 uncultured Novosphingobium sp. | reverse complement strand
TTCACGCGTCGGTTCCAGGATCAGGCTGCGCGGCATCATCGCGCGGCGACGGCCATGGGAAAGGATATCGATCATCGGCAGCACGAAGCTGGCGGTCTTGCCCGTGCCGGTCTGCGCAATCGCGATCAGGTCCTTCATCATCAGGACGCTGGGTATGGCCTGCGCCTGGATCGGCGTGGGCGTGTCATACCCCTTCGCGGTGACCGCGCTGAGCAATTCGTCTGACAGGCCGAGATCGGCAAATTTCATGGGCAGCTACAACTGTTAGAAGAGGGATGCGCGCCGAACCGAATGAAGGTTGGCCTCAAGCGGCGCTGGCTGTCCTTCGCCTACGAGCAAAGGCCCTTAAAAGTCAAGAAATGGCGCCCGTAATCACCAGATTGGTAGCGATCAGTCGTCCAATTGCACGACCTGGCGAAAGCCGCTGACCTGACAGCCCATGCCGCTGCGCGATTGCAGCCGATCCCGGCCGGCACAAATCTGCGCATCGGAATTGCGCGCCACGATGAAACCCGAATAGAATTCGCGGCCCTGGCAGCCCTTTTCCAGCTTGGCCGTGACCATGCGGCGATCCCGCAGCAAGAGCAGCAGGCGCGAATTGTCGATCGGCTGAACCCCGGCAATCGAATCCATCGACAGGCACTTGCCCATCTTGCGCTCCGTAAAGCGCGGTCCGGCCCGATCCACGTCGCCGTCAAACAGCGCATCGAGCGGCATCGGCGCCGGGCGGGGATTGATCCTGATCGTCACGCGTTGCTGGATCGAAACTTGCTCCGCCGATAGCGGCTGCAGGGGATCGACCGGGAACGCCTTGTCGCGCGGCGCCTCGACGACACCAAGGCCGGGAAGCAAAAGCAGCAAAGGTGCAAGGATTTGCGCGATGGATTGCATTGCCCCGGTCAATAACGCCCCTGTTTGAACGACCGCTTAACCTTGCGCAGGTCCTTTCGGCAAGGACTCGCATGCAGGCCCTGCCCTGTGCCATAGGGTCGGACGGTATGAATTCCGTCGCCGATCCCTTCCTGTCCGAAGCCCGCACCCTGCTGGGTGAGGGCGGATTCACGACTGATCCGGATTTGGTCGAGCCATGGCTGACCGACTGGCGCGGGCGCTATACCGGCGCCGCGCGGGGCATGGCCCAACCGGCAAATGCGCAGGAACTGGCCGATTTGGTGCGTCTGTGCGCAAGGCATGGCGTGCCGATCGTACCCCAGGGCGGCAACAGCGGCATGTCGGGCGGCGCGACCCCGGACGATAGCGGCCGCGCAGTGCTGGTTTCGCTCCGCCGGATGAATGCGATCCCTGCACTCGACCCGTTGGCCATGACGGTACAATGCGAAGCGGGTGTGATCCTGCAGAGCCTGCATGACGCAGCAGAGGCAGAAGGCCTGCGCTTTCCGCTGACGCTGGGCGGCAAGGGATCGGCGACGGTCGGCGGGCTAATCTCGACCAATGCCGGGGGAACCCAGGTCCTGCGTCACGGCTCGATGCGGGCACAAGTGCTCGGGATTGAGGCGGTCCTCGCCGATGGCACGATCTATTCCGCGCTGACCCCGCTCAAGAAAGACAACCGCGGGTTTGACTTGAAGCAGATGTTCATCGGTTCGGAGGGGACGCTGGGAATTATCACGGCGGCAACCCTACGGCTGGTTCCTGCGGTGGCTGAACGGACGGTGGCCTGGATCGGGCTCGCTTCGGTCCAGCACGCCCGCGCCTTGCTGCTCCACTGCCAGGAACAGGCCGGCGATGCGCTCGAAGGGTTCGAGGTCTTGCCGCAGTCCTGCCTCGACGCGGTCCTGGCCTATCTGCCCGATGCACGCGCGCCCTTGGCCCAACCCCATGCCTGGCACGCCCTTGTCGAACTGGTCGGTAGGGATTCTCACGGAGTGATGGAAAGGACCCTTGCCTCCGCGCTGGAGCGCGGACTGATCGAAGACGCAGCACTTGCCGCGTCCGAGGCGCAGGCGGAAGACTTCTGGGCACTGCGCGAATCGATTTCTCCAGCGGAACGGGCGAAGGGCCCTGCGATGCAGCATGACATCGCCGTTCCGGTAGAGCGAATGGCGGATTTCCTTGACCATGCGGTACCGCTGATGGAAGCACGCTGGCCGGGCACCCGCGCATTCGGCTTCGGCCACCTTGGCGATGGCAATGTCCATTTCCATGTCCAGGCCCCGGCAGGGGTCGACCGCGGCAGCTGGGAACAATCCGATGGCAAGGCGATCAGCCGGGCGGTGGACGATCTGGTGACCGCCTGGAACGGCACGATTTCGGCCGAGCATGGGATCGGACAACTCAAGGTCGACGAGCTTGAGCGACTGGCCGATCCGGTCGCCCTCGCACTTCTCCACAAGGTAAAGGCCGCGCTCGACCCGCAGGGCCTGTTCAACCCGGGCAAGCTGCTTGCACCCCGAGCGCCAACCGCCTAAAGGCGCGAATTCGTGCCTGTCCGGCTGAGGTGCCGGATCGGATGAGCGCAAAGAATTCTGGAGAGACACCCATGGCCAGCGCGCCGCAAGCCGCCAACCTTCCGCTTTTCTACAAGGACCTGATGCCGCTTAACAGCCGCGATCACAGCACCTGGAAGAGCAAGACCACCGAAACCGCCACCTGGATGATAGGGCAGCATGCAATCCCGCTGACCGCGGAAGAATTCGTGCACGCCTCGCGCAATTACCCGATCGTTTTCTCGGTCGCCGACAATCCGGTTCCGCTTGCGCTGATGGGCCTGAACGAGGGCGTTAACACCTTCTTCGACGACGATGGCAAGCTGAACACCCCGGTCTATGTCCCGGCCTATGCCCGTCGCTATCCCTTCATGCTGGCAAA
>CAZNBX010000244.1:0-2837 GCA_964571305.1 uncultured Novosphingobium sp. | reverse complement strand
TCGCCTACGATTTCACCGCCGGGATGGAGGAGGAACTCGACGACGTTTCCGGCGGACGGATGGAGTGGAAGGCGCTGCTCGAAGCGTTCTGGAAGGACTTCAAGCCCAAGAGCGACGAGGTGATGGAGCGCAAGCCTTCGGAAGTGACCGAAGCGCTGGACGAATACCTCGATGATTACCTGTTCCCCTCCAAGGAAGACGGCAGCGATCCTCGCAAGTGCCCGCAGTGCGAAGCGGGGCGGCTTTCCCTGCGCGGAGGCCGGTTCGGGGCCTTCGTCGCCTGTTCGAACTATCCCGAGTGCAAGTTTACCCGCAAGTTTGCCCAGCCGGGTGGCTCTGCGGCGGGTGAAGAGGGTGAAATCGGCAAGCATCCGGAAACTGGTGAGCCGATTAGCCGCAAGGTCGGCCGGTTCGGGCCCTACATCGAGATGGGCGTCGGGAAGGAAGCCAAGCGCAGTTCGATCCCCAAGGACGTGCCTGAGCTTGACCTGGATTGGGCGGTCAAGCTGCTCAGCCTGCCGCGTACCGTAGGAACTCATCCGGACAGCGGTGAAGAAATCACTGCGTCTATTGGACGTTATGGTCCATACCTCGCTCATAATGGCAAGTATGCGAAGTTGGGCGGTACCGCCGAAGTGTTCGAGATTGGGATGAACGCAGCCGTCGCGCGGCTGGCCGATGCGGCCAATGGCGGCGGTCGCGGTGCCCGTACTCCGGCTGAGCCCCTTAAGACCTTTGGCCCGCACCCCGAAAGCGGCGGTGAGATGAAGCTGATGGCTGGACGCTATGGTCCATACGTCACCGACGGCACGACCAATGCGACCCTGCCGCGCGACAAGAAGCCCGAAGACCTGACCGCTGAAGAGGCCGTGGTCCTCATCACCGAAAAGGCGGCGAAGGGCCCGTCCTCAAAGGGCGGACGCAAGAAGGCGGCGCCGAAAAAGAAGGCTCCGGCCAAGAAAGCCCCGGCGAAGAAGGCCGCAGCGAAGAAGAAGGCCGATTGATGGCGGAGAACTTTACCAAGCACCGCCAGCCGTGGAAGGCGGACGAGGTTGCGAAGCTGCGCACCCTTGCCGCCAAGGGCAAAGGGCTCAAGGAAATCGCCAAGGCGCTTAATCGCAGCGAGGAATCGACCAAGGACCGCGCCAAGGCGGACGGGATCGGGATTGCGAAGCTGCGCTAGGTCAGCGGACCCAGTCCAGCCCCAGTTCCTCGTAGATTTCCTTATCGTCGGTCCAGCGTTCGTCGACCTTGACGTGCAGGAACAGGTGGACCTTGACGCCGAGCAGTTCGGCCAGTTCCTTGCGCGCCGCTTCGCCGATGGCCTTCAGGCGCGCGCCGCCTTTGCCGAGGACGATGCCCTTCTGGCTGTCCTTCGCAATGACGATCTGCTGGTGGATCTCGATCGAGCCGTCCTTGCGGGTCTGATAGCTTTCGGGCCGGACAGTGCTGTCGTAGGGCAGTTCGTCGTGCAGCTGGCGATACAGTTGCTCGCGGGTGATTTCGCAAGCAAGCAGGCGTTCCGAAGCGTCTGAAACCTGATCTTCGGGATAGTGCCACGGACCTTCCGGCATCAGTTCGGCCAGACGCGCCTTGAGTTCGGGAACGCCGTCTCCGGTAAGGGCGGAGATGAAGAACACCTCGTCGAACTGGCCTTCGCCGGCAAGGGCCTGCGCCGTGACCAGCAGCGGCTCCTTGGCTACCTCGTCCACTTTGTTAAGTACCAGGATCTTGCGTTCATGACGGCCCTGCAGGCTTGTCAGGATCGGCTCAAGATAGTCGAGCTTCTTCTTGCGCCCATCGACGATCAGCAGGATCGCATCGGCCTCGGCCGCGCCTTCCCAGGCGGCATTGACCATGGCCCGGTCCAGCCGGCGGCGCGGTTCAAACAGGCCGGGGGTGTCAGCCAGGATGATCTGGGCAGAGCCTTCCAGCGCGATCCCCATCAGCCGGGCGCGGGTGATCTGCGCCTTGGCGCTGACGATCGCGACTTTCTGCCCAACCAGCGCATTGACCAGCGTGGACTTGCCCGCGTTGGGGGCACCGAGAACGGCAACGAGGCCGCAGTGTTGGGTCATCCGAACCTCTTCATGAATGCTTCTGCCGCCGCGGTTTCCGCGTCGCGCATGCTGTTGCCGACCGCTTCGGCCTCGCCGATGCCCTTTACGCTCACTGCGACGGTAAAGCGAGCGGCGTGATCCGGGCCTGAACGTTCGACCAGGCGTTATGCGGGCATCTTGCGTTTGTTGCCAGCGGCCCATTCCTGCAAGGCTGACTTCGGGTGCTTGGACTTGCCAGCCTTGCCCGCGACCATGTCGGTCCAGAGGCGGCGGACCATCTCGGCGGTCGGTTCAAAGCCCTGGGTAACAAAGCTGGCGCCGATCAGGGCTTCCATCACGTCGCCCAGGATGTTGTCGCTGTTCTGGCCGCCGTCATCGCGGGCCTGCTTACCCAAGCGGATATGCGGCCCAAGCCCGATCTCGCGCGCGACCTTTGCGCAGGTCGTGCGGCTGACCAGAACGTTGAGCCGCTGTGAAAGCTTGCCCTCATTACCGGTGTCGAGCTTGTAGAGCCATTCAGCGATGACCATGCCGAGTACCCGGTCGCCCAGGAACTCCAGCCGCTGATAGTCCCGCGCAGCGCCGGTGCTGCCATGGGTCAGGGCTTCGTCCCACAGCGCCTCGTCCGCCGGAGGGCGGCCCGCAAGGTCGCTGAGGAACTGATGGGTTTCCTTGCCGAGCACGCTCAGAAGGTGCCGCCGATGCGGCTCCAGCGGGCGGCGGTGAACCAGGTCCACGGCTTGAGCCATTCGGCGCTGCCGTCGGTCGACCACCTCC
>CAZNBX010000243.1:0-2862 GCA_964571305.1 uncultured Novosphingobium sp. | reverse complement strand
GGTCGTACCCGCATAGAAGTGGGTGGTCGTCTTCATGAAGTACTTCTGGGCATCGCGGCTGATGCCCATGCCGGAATCGTTCACCGGCACGTCGACGCCGGCCTGAACGGCCAGGCCGAACTTGTTGTCCATCTTGAGGCTGGTCGCGCCGAGGCTGGCGGGAACAGTGCCGGGCTTTTCGTCAAAGTAGAAGAACACCGACGGACCGACGCCGACATAGGGCTTGATCGGGCCAACGTTGGCGTGCGCCTTGAGCGTGACGGTAGCCGGCAGGATCAGCACGTGGTTGGCAATGTTCGCGCCATTGATCGAGCCGGTGCCGGTGACGGTGTGCTGGGTGAAGCAGCAGATCGTTTCGACCGAGAAGTTGGGCGATACGAAGTATTCGACCGCCAGAGTCGGAACGAAGCTGTCGTCGGCCTTGGTGCCCGGAGTGGCGCCAAGTGCGGCGGCAACGGCCGGGGCGGCATAGTTGATCTTGTCGATCTTGCCGTCGGGAAGCACGCCGGTGGCCATGACCTTGATCTGCAGCTTGCCCTCGGCGTCGCCGGCCTGGGCGGGGGCGGAAAGCATGGTGGCGGCAGCAAGAGCCGCGGCGATGGTCAGCTTCTTCATAATATCCCTCATCGCGCCGCAGTGGCTGCCCCTTGCAGCCAAGGATATTTGCGGCGTCTAGGCATATTTGCGCCCATGCTGCAGGTGCAAACATTGATCAAAAGCAATTTATCGCTGATTTCCGGGATTTTTTGTTATCCACTGCGCAATTTGATCCCGGTCAATGCCGCATTGCAGTGGAAGGATGAAATGGGTGATGGACTGCTGTATTAGCATATTCTGATTTAACCCATCTTGAGGGGAAGGGGCCAATGGAATCTCTGGTAGCCCGCGCTGGCTGGTGGCTGGTTGCGCTGCTCTTCGCCATGTTCATGTTCGCGAATGCGCTCGATACGGGCTTCGCGGTGCACATGGCGATTTTCGCTTTGGCGGCTCTTGCCGGGCTGGTGCTCAGCCTGCGCAATGCCGACTATAAACTTGCGGTGGCCGGTCTGCGACCGACCGTGGACCAGTCACGCTATGATGACGACCTGATCCGCGCCGGGGTGATCCTGACGACCTTCTGGGGCTGCGTCGGTTTCCTGGCGGGTCTGTACATCGCGTTGCAGCTGGCCTTCCCGGTGCTGAACTTGGGGCTGGAATATACGACGTTTGGACGGCTTCGCCCGCTCCACACGTCGGCGGTGATCTTCGCCTTTGGGGGAACGGCGCTGATCTCGACCAGCTTCTACATTGTCCAGCGCACCTGCCGCGCCCGCCTGGCCTTTCCGGCCTTGGCGCGTTTCGTGTTCTGGGGTTACCAGCTGTTCATCGTCCTCGCGGCGACCGGCTATGTCATGGGGATCACCCAGGGCAAGGAATATGCCGAACCTGAATGGTACGTCGACCTCTGGCTCACGCTGGTCTGGGTTGCCTACCTCGTGGTCTTTGTCGGCACGATCGTGAAGCGGACTGAACCGCACATCTACGTCGCCAACTGGTTCTTCCTCAGCTTCATCCTGACCGTTGCCATGCTGCACCTGGTCAACAACGTGAACCTGCCGGTCAGCCCGTTCGGCTCTGCTTCCTACCCGCTGTGGGCCGGGGTGCAGGGTGCGCTGGTGCAGTGGTGGTACGGCCATAATGCGGTCGGCTTCTTCCTGACCGCCGGCTTCCTCGCGATGATGTACTACTTCGTGCCGAAGCAGGCAGAGCGTCCGGTCTATTCCTATCGCCTGTCGATCGTGCACTTCTGGGCGCTGATCTTTCTCTACATCTGGGCCGGTCCGCACCACCTGCACTATACGGCGCTGCCGGACTGGGCGCAGACCCTGGGCATGGTCTTCTCGATCATGCTGTGGATGCCCAGCTGGGGCGGTATGATCAACGGTCTGATGACGCTGAACGGCGCCTGGGACAAGGTCCGCACCGACCCGATCATCCGCATGATGGTGATGTCGATCGCCTTCTACGGCATGTCGACCTTCGAAGGCCCGATGATGTCGATCAAGTCGGTCAACTCGTTGTCGCACTATACCGACTGGACGATTGGCCACGTGCACTCCGGCGCTCTCGGCTGGAACGGCATGATCACCTTCTCGGCGGTCTACTTCCTGGTTCCGCGCCTGTGGAACCGCGAACGGATGTATTCGCTGCGGATGATCAACTGGCACTTCTGGCTGGCGACCATCGGCATCGTCTTCTACGCCGCCTCGATGTGGGTGGCGGGGATCACCCAGGGCCTGATGTGGCGCGAATATGGCGCTGACAACTACCTGGTGAACTCGTTCGCCGAAACGGTGGCCGCGCTGCACCCGATGTATCTGGCCCGCGCCTTTGGCGGCGTGCTGTACCTCTCGGGCGCGCTGATCATGGCCTGGAACGTCTGGCAGACGATTGCCGGCAACCTCCGCCAGGAAGAGCCGCTGCGTCAGGCTGCCTATGACCAAGATGCCGACCGCCCGCGGGTCGCCGTGCCGGCCGAATAAGGGGGATTCGAAATGTCTTCTGATACCAAAAACGAACGCTGGGCCCGGCACAAGAAGCTGGAAAAGAACGTCGCCCTGCTTGGCGTCTTCGCCTTCGCAGTGGTGACCGTGGGCGGCATCGTGGAAATCGCTCCGTTGTTCTGGATCGACAACACGATCGAGAAGGTTGAGGGGATGCGTCCCTACACCCCGCTCGAACAGGCCGGCCGCGACATCTATGTCCGTGAAGGCTGCTATGTCTGCCACAGCCAGATGATCCGTCCGTTCCGCGACGAGGTCGAACGCTATGGCCACTACAGCCTTGCGGCGGAATCGATGTACGATCACCCCTTCCAGTGGG
>CAZNBX010000242.1:0-2865 GCA_964571305.1 uncultured Novosphingobium sp. | reverse complement strand
CGCGCTGGCTGTGGGTTGCGGCGCGGGGCTGCGGTGCGAGCCGCTGGCCCGTCTCGGGGCACGGGTGACGGGGATCGACGCGGCCGCGGAAAACATTGCCGCTGCGTCCGCCCACGCCAGC
This sequence comes from uncultured Novosphingobium sp., assembly GCA_964571305.1. Lineage (GTDB taxonomy): Bacteria > Pseudomonadota > Alphaproteobacteria > Sphingomonadales > Sphingomonadaceae > Novosphingobium. The sequence goes on along the minus strand of CAZNBX010000242.1, from coordinate 2,744 downwards.
GGAGCGGAACTGGCCATCGACTATCGCTGCGCCGATGTCGCCGAACTGGGCCTGAGCGGGTTCGATCTGGTCACCTCGATGGAAGTGATCGAACACGTCGCCGACAAGCAGGCGTTTCTGGGTGCACTGGCGGGAGCACTGGCGCCTGGTGGGCTAATGGTGCTGTCGACCCCCAACCGCACGGCGAAGAGCCGCTTGCTGATGGTTGAGGCGGCTGAGCGTATCGGCATGGTCCCGCGCGGCACCCATCACTGGGAAGATTTCGTTACACCAGAAGAACTTGCTGAGTTGTTGCAGCCGCTCGGGCTTGAAATGGGCGAGCCGAAAGGAATTGCCTGGTCGCCTGGCAAGGGCCTTCATCTCTCAGACGATCTTGCTCTAAATTACATTGTCGCGGTCACCTGCCGGTAAATCCACTAACGACTTTACCGGTGCGACTTATCCCAAGTTAAGCACGTTTCGCGGCAAGCAGTTTTACTTAAGGGATCACTCGTCCTCCTTCCGACTTGTTAACCGTGCCCCGCAACGCGAGGTTCAGCCTGCATCGCCCAGCACGGCGGCGGGCACCTCGCATGGCGGGACCAAAACCAACGGTCGCATATGGAGTACAGAGCATGAAGAAGAGCACAGCTTTGCTGGCAGCAGCAGCGATGGTCGGGGCTATCCCGGTGATCGCAGTGGCGCAGGACACGACCCCGCCTCCGCCCGCTCCTGCCCCGGATCCCACGCCGACGTCGACCACAACGACGACGACTGAAACCACTGAGCCGACCGCCAACGGCAAGGGCGCGACGGTGCTGCGGACCAAGGATACGACGACCACCACCACGACCAATCCCGACGGAACAACCTCGACCACGACGGACGGCACCAAGATGGTCCAGACGGTCACGACGCCCAGCGGTAACGTGAACACGATCGCCAAGACGACCGATGCGAACGGCGAGACCGTGACCACGGTGGAGCATGAACGTGCCGATCGCCCGACCGCCAGTGATCGCGCTGATCGTCCCGACCGGAGCGAACGCGCCGAACGCGCCGATCGTCCGGAACGTCCCGAAAAGCCGGAACGGGCCGAGCGGCCGGATCGTCCCGAGCGCCCTGACCGTCCTGACCGTCCGGACAACCCCGGTCGCGGGGGCTAAGCGCCAAGTCTGAATTCAAGGCCGGTCGCGGGGGAACCTGTGGCCGGCTTTCCCGCATTCCGATCCAGCATATCAAAACAGGGAGTCTTCCATGAACCGCACCATTCGATCCGGTCTTGTCCTGACCGCACTTGCAACGACCGCACTGGCGGCTCCGGCACAGGCTGAAGATGACAACTATATGCAGTTCAGCGTCGGCGCCGACTATTCCAGTGGCGATTACGGGACCACGCCTGACACCAAGATTCTTGCCGTGCCGGTCGGCTTCAAGCTCAAGCAGGGTGACTTCTTCGTGCGCGCATCGCTGCCCTGGTTGCGGGTTGAAGGTCCAGCGGTTCCGGGTGACGGCGGTGCGATCCCCACTGCAGGTCCTACCAACTTGCGCAGCGGGATCGGCGATCTGACCATGGCGGCGGGCTATTCGCTGCCGATTGGCGACACGACCTATTTCGACGTGACAGGCAAGGTGAAGCTGCCGACCGCGTCTGAATCCAAGGGCCTGGGCACCGGCACGACCGACTTTACGGCAGAGGGCGAACTGACCCAGGTCTTCGGCATGACCTCGGTTAGCGTGCGCGGCGGGCGCCGTTTCAATGGCTCGACCGCGGCATTCCCGCTCAATGACGTGTGGCAGGCCGGGGCCAGCATCTATCATACCTCCGGTGATGTGACGCTGGGCCTGGACTACGATTGGCGCGAAGGTGCCCTGCCGACCGCTCCGGACCGCAGCGAGCTAACCGGCTCGATCGGGTTCAAGCTCAACGACGGCTTCCGCCTGCAGGGCTATGCCTATACCGGCCTTAGCGATGGCAGCCCAAACCTCGGCGGCGGGCTGCAGCTGGTTTACCGTATCGGCAGCTGAAGTCCGGCCAAAACTTCGCGCACCTGGGCCTCTCGCTGGGTCCAGGTGCCGCCTATCCGCTGGAACGGAACGCCCGCCCGGCCCAGCATGGCTTCGGCTAGGGTGGCAAAGCGGGTACGGTCGGCAGGGCTGCCGAAAAACCGCGTACCGTCCTCGACCCACGGCACATCCGGTTCAAACAGCAGGTAAAGGTCTGCCTTCGGATAAGCGAAAAGCTCTTGCGGGGCAGAGCCGAACAGCATTTCGGCCCATGCTGCGGTCATCAGCGGATCGGTGTCGAGGATCGCAAGCGGCGCGCCGCTGGCCTCAATCCGTTGGACCCGTTCTTCGTGTCCGTCGGCGATCGCCAGCAGGTCCGTCAGCGCAAATTCGGTGCCGAAGGTCTCGGCATACTCACGGCCATATTCCGGCACCCACGGGAGGCCCAGCTCAGCCGCGAGCTTTTCCGCCAGCACCGACTTGCCGGTGCTTTCGGCGCCGTGAAAGCAGATGCGCTTCATGCCAGGGCCAGAACCGCCTCGCGGCGTTGGCGCCGCTCGGCCTCGATCCATTCCTTGAGCCCGAACAGGCTCATCACCAGCATGCCGGCATAGAGACCCGCCGTGGGATAAAGTCCGCGGTGGATGTAAAGCGAGACCGCCGCGACATCGACGGCGATCCACAGCACCCAGTTCTCGATCCGGCGATAGCCGAGCAGGATCTGCGCCGCCACGCTGGCTCCGGCAATCGCGCTGTCG